>CAZQBE010000202.1:0-4882 GCA_964591595.1 uncultured Flavobacteriaceae bacterium | reverse complement strand
TTTGTTCTAACTGCTTTTAACTTTTGTTTAGCTCAGGAGTGGTTTACTTCTTTAGAAGTTGCTAAAAAATTAGCACTAGTTCAAGACAAAATGTTATTTGTTATGTGGGAAAACGCTACGAGATACCCTTATCCTGTATTAATTAATACAGAGAAAGATGAATCAATAGTTACAGATTTATTTGAAGATGAACGAATCAATAAACTCATTTGGGATTATTTTGTTCCTGTTATCATTTACGAATCAAAGTATGCCGAATTATCTCAGCAAGTTAAAGAAACTAGAGGAGCAAAATATTTTAATAAGCTTATAGACGACAGGATTAAAATTATGGATGTAAATGGAAACATTTTAAACATTAATACGTCGCCTGATGAATCTATAGAAGATTTATCTTTATTAATTAAGCGATATGCTTTAAATACAGCTTTTTTGAAGCAGGAATTGGTTAATTATTCTAAAGATAAAAACTTGACAACAGCATTTAGTCTGGCTTCTAAATATCTTGATTTCGCTGTTTTTGCAGAAAAGAGCCTCAGGTTAGAAATAATACAATTAGCAAATATTTACTTTGAGGAGTCTAAAAGCTATTTAGCCAAAAGTGGTTTAAAAAACAAAAAAGGATTTTTACAAAATTGTGATTTACAAATAATAAAAGAACACTTAATTTTAAATAAACCAAGAAAAGCACTTAGATATTTAAAGAAATTTGATATTACAGATATTGATAGCTTAAACTTATCTCTATTTTCTTCTTTATATTATACTGGGTTTAATTTACTCAGGGATAAAGCAAATGCTACTTTATGGAAAAGTAAAATTTCTTTAGTAGATTTGAAAAAAGCAATATTGATTATTAATAACAACTTTTAATAGTATTGGAAACTATTTTAAATTACTTCGAAACCATTCCTTCATTACATCGTAGCATTATATTAGTTGGAGGGCTCACGTTTTTCTGGCTTTTAGAGGGAGCTGTACCTTTATTTAAATTTAATTATAAGAAATGGAAACACGCCATTCCTAATATTTTCTTTACCATTACTACAATAATCATCAATTTTGCAATGGCATTTTTATTGTTAAAATCGGCCGATTATGTCATGGCAAATAATATTGGAATCTTAAATTGGTTACCAGAAATACCATTGTGGTTGTATGCAGTTTTAGGAATTTTATTAATGGACTTCTTTGGGGCATATTTACCACATTACGTAGAGCATAAAGTAAAACCTTTGTGGATGATTCATTTAGTACATCATACCGATCATAAAGTAGATACAACTACTGCAAATAGGCATCATCCTTTAGAGAGTGTAATTCGTTTTGTCTTTACTCTTTTTGGTGTTTTTATAATTGGAGCGCCAATGGGAATAGTTATGTTATACCAATCACTGTCTTTAGTGGCAACCCAGTTTAGTCATGCCAATATTCAGTTGCCAAAAAAAGTAGATCTCGTATTAAGTTATATATTAGTATCTCCAGATATGCATAAAATTCATCACCATCATGTATTGCCTTATACAGATTCTAATTATGGTAATATTTTTTCAGTTTGGGACAGACTTTTAGGAACATATTTAAAAATGGAAAGAGAAGATTTGGTGTATGGTGTGGATGTGTTTCCGAATGAAGAAGAGAATAGTAATGTGATGGATTTATTAAAGCAACCCTTTCAAAAATATAGAAAACCTACAATTGGAAAGATTGAAAAATGAGATTAAATCAAATAACTGTATTCGGAATTTTTATAACACTTATGAATTGTAATTCACCTCATAATATTGATATACAAGGGCACAGAGGTTGCAGAGGCTTATTTCCTGAAAATTCGCTACCAGCTTTTGAAAAAGCCATAGAACTTGGGGTTACTACGCTTGAATTAGATCTTGCCATTTCTAAAGATAGAAAAATTATAGTATCTCACGAACCATATATTAACAGCTTATTTTGCCTAGATACACTTGGAGAAGAAATTACTTTTGAAGAGGAAAAAGCATATAATCTATTCAAAATGAATTACCAAGAAATCAAAGCATTTGATTGCGGTACAAAGCAGTATGCCAGATTTCCAAAACAACAAAAAATAAAGACTTATAAACCATTACTAAGTGAAGTTTTTGAGTTGACTAAAGCAAAGAATAGTAATGTAAAGTTTAATATTGAAATTAAAGCAGACCCTAAATATGATAATATATATACACCAGAACCTAAAGAATTTGTACGCTTGGTATTAAATGTTATAGAGCAATATGGTGTATTTGAAAGTACTAATCTTCAATCCTTTGATTTGCGTATTCTTGAAGAAATAAAAAAGCAGGCGCCAAAAATGAAGCTTTCACTTTTGATAGATGAAAATGAAACCATTGAAGATAAGATTTCAAAGTTGAGTTTTATACCAGAAATCATCAGTCCGTATTTTGGGCTATTAGATGCTGACAATATTCATATATATCAATCAAAAGAAATTCAAATTATTCCATGGACAGTCAATACAGAAAAAGATATGCAATTGATGATTGATTATCAGGTGGACGGTATTATTACAGACTATCCAGATAAATTGATTGAAGTGCTTAAAAAATAAGTTTTCAACAAGGTTATTAACAATAAAAGTGCGTTCCTCTATTTTTTCGAGCAGTTCATAGATTATTTTTCTTTAAGTGAAGTAATCTTAATTAGATTTACCCTCGAGGGATCAGATAATTGCTATTTAATTTAAATTTTTATTGAAATTAAAAGTTTTTATATGAAAAAAACTCTCATTGTGCTAATAATAGTAGCATGCTCTGATTTATTATGGACCTCTGTACATGCGCAGGAAAAGTTTGCATCTATTGAAAAAAATGTGAATGCTTCTGCAAACAATTTATTCCACGATTTAAATAAAACTAAAGATACTTTAATACTTAGAGGTAATAAAAATATTAGATATGTCTATTCAATTAACAAATCGTACAAAAGAGAAACAAATCAATTAATTAATGCCAATTCTGCTAAAATTCCATTAACCCATTTAACTAAAGGAAAGCATGTGTTTGTTGTAGAACAAACACCTTTAAAGATAGTTTTTGTAATAAAAGTATTTGGAGATAAAAAGACTGAGCTAAATACCTCTGCAAAAATAGTTAAGTTAACTGCATCAGGTCATAATTAGGTATAATCCCTAATTGTAGATTAAATATTTACTTCGAATTTTTTTAAAAGCATTCAAACCTACTTGCCAAGTGGCTCTAATTTCTGTTTCATTTAAGCCAGATTCAATTTGTTGTTGCAGTGTTTTTGTGCCTGCTAATTTGGTGAAGAAACTATTAAAAAATTTTTCTTTAGGAGCATATTGTTTGTTGAAGAAATAAAATTCGATTAACCATTCTAAGTTTAATAAATTTAGCTGATTTGTTTTAGATAAATCATAGCCATGACATTCTTTTCCTTTGTGCTTAGGGTATTTTGCACCTTCATTTGGAAGTGGTGTAAAATTGTAATTGTGACGTTTTAAATAAAAATAGGGCGTTCCAATTATTTGAAATTGTTTACCTGTGCCACGACCAACACTTACATTAGTACCTTCAAAAAGGCACAAACTAGGATAGAGGTTAATGGCTTTATCGCTAGGCAAATTGGGTGATGGCTTTATAGGTAAACTATATGCTGTTTTATGTGTGTAATTCTTAATAGGGATAACAGTGAGTTTACATTTAATATTGTTGTTTAACCAACCCTCTCCATTTATCATTTGTGCGTATTCGCCAATGGTCATACCATGAACTATAGGAACAGGGTGCATGCCAACAAAACTTTTATTTTCTTGTTCTAAAATAGAGCCATCTATGTAATGTCCATTTGGATTTGGTCTGTCTAAAATTAGCAAAGCAATGCCTTGTTCGGCACAAGCTTCCATTACATAATGTAATGATGAAATATAAGTGTAAAAACGCGCACCAACATCTTGAATATCAAAAATCATGATATCAATATCTTTTAATTGTTCTTGTGATGGTTTTCTGTTTTTACCATATATGGAAATAATTGGCAAACCAGTTTTAGTATCAATGCCATCAGTAATATGTTCCCCAGCATCAGCAGTTCCTCTAAAGCCATGTTCTGGAGCAAATACGGTATTAATATCAATATTTAATGAAAGTAAAGAATCGACAAGATGAGTATAAACGTCAGTGCTAGACTTTGAATAAGTCGTGGTAATCTGTTTGTCATTATCTTTAAAAATAACAGAAGTTTGATTAGCAACAATTCCAACTTTCTTTCCGTTTATTAATGATAAATACCGTTCTGTTTGATTTGCACCAACAACAATATTTTTGTCATCCTGAACTTGATTGAGAATCTCACTATCTTTTACAGACTTTTTTTCAACATTATTACCACAAGAAATCAGTATTAAAACAAATAATAAAACTGTATTTTTGAAAACATTTAAAATCATTATCACAATTTGAAATTTGAATATTTTATAGCTAAACGCATTATTGGTAACAAGTCGTATAAAAGTAGTATTTCAGCACCAATAATAAAAATTGGAATTGCAGCAATTGCGATTGGTGTTATTGTTATGATGATTGCCATTGCTACAGGTATTGGTTTGCAACAAAAAATAAGAGATAAAGCGTTGGCATTCAATGGTCACATTACCATTTTTAGCTTTAATTCAAATGCGTCTGATGAGTCACAATTTCCCATTTCTATTGATCAAGAATTTTATCCTGAGTTTAAAAATGTAGATGGAATTACTCATATTCAGGGAGTGGCAACAAAGTTTGGTATTATTCGCACTGAAATTGATTTTGAAGGCATGGTTTTAAAAGGCGTTGGATTAGATTACAACTGGTCATATCTTAAAGAGTTTTTAATTGAAGGAAAACTT
>CAZQBE010000201.1:253-4914 GCA_964591595.1 uncultured Flavobacteriaceae bacterium | reverse complement strand
CATCAAGCGTTAGTTTATCAATGGTAATACCATCGTAATAGCCATCAATAACAACTTTACCATTATCATCTTTAAATGTTGCCAATAATTTTGAAAGTATAAATCCTGGATTTGGCGCATAGTTACCATAATGTCCACTATGTTGAGGTTTAATTGGGCCATAGGTAGTTAGATTTATGGTTGTAATCCCTCTACAGCCAAATACTAAAGTTGGGTTGTCTGAAACATGCAGAGGACCATCATTAATAATTAAATAGTTTGCAGCAAGTAAATCTCTATTTTCTTTTACAGCTTTAGGTAAAGGTTTACTGCTTTTTTCTTCTTCGCTATCTAAAATTACTTTGACGTTAAAAGGAATAGTAACATTGTTTGCTTTAAGCAAATCAATAGCATTCAAGAGCATAATAATTGGTCCTTTATCATCTGAGGACGATCTTCCAAATATGCGCCAATTGTCATCTATTTTGGTTTCTAGTTGCGACCAGTCTATGGTTTTCCAACCAGTTCCATTTTTAGTTTTTAAAACCGCTTTATAAGGATTTTTTTGATTCCATTTTGAAGGATCAACAGATTGTCCGTCCAAATGCATATAAAATAAAATGGTCTTGGCATTTGCTATTTTGGGTAATTCGGCAAAAAAGAGCGGTTGTCCTTCAGTTTTTATTACTGTAGTTTTAAATCCTCTGGCTTTGAACTTTTTGCTTAACCAATCAATATTTTTTTGAATGTCATCATGTACTAATGCATCATTAGGAATAGCAATAAACGTTTTTAATTCTTCAATAGTGGGTTTAAGTTGGTCTTCAATAGTTTGAGAAAATCCTATTGTATTATAACAAACAAGAAGAAGGAGAAGTGCTTTTTTCATTTTAGGTTGGTTTAATAAGAACGAATTTACGTAAAATATGCTAGGATTATTAATCTGCTATTAATCTAGCCGAAGTCAACCCAACATATTCTTTACAAAATCACTAATAGTATCAATACCTTCATTTGTTAAATGCTTTATAAATGCACTTCCAATAATAGCACCTTTGGTATATTGTGTAGCTTGTGTAAAGGTATCGTTATTACTAATGCCAAAACCAACAATTTGAGGGTTGTTGAGGTTCATATCTGCAATGCGTTTAAAATATTGTATTTGCTCATCTCCAAAGCCAACTTGTGCTCCAGTGGTACTTGCACTACTTACCATATAAATAAATCCGTTAGAAATGGAATCGATATATTGTATGCGTTCAGCACTAGTTTGTGGTGTAATTAAGAAAACATTAATCAAATCATATTTTTCGAATGTAGTTTTGTAGTGCTCATTATACACATCCACTGGTAAATCTGGAATAATGAGTCCATCAATACCAATCTCACGACATTTTTTACAAAAGGCCTCAACACCATATTGTAAAATGGGATTGAAATAACCCATTATTAAAAGCGGAATATCTACAGTATTTCTAATATCTTTTAGTTGTTCAAATAATAGGTTAGTGGTCATGCCATTTTTTAGCGCTTGCGTAGAACTTGCTTGTATGGTTGGACCATCGGCTAATGGGTCGCTGAAAGGTAAACCAATTTCAATCATATCTACACCGTTTTGTTCTAAGTTTTTAATAATACTTGATGTGTCATTGAGATTTGGATAACCTGCTGTAAAGTATATTGAAAGTAACTTTTTGTCTTCTTTTAATTTTTGGTTTATTCTATTCATGTTTATTGTTTTCGTCATTGTGAGGAATAAATTGATGAGGCAATCTGCTTCATGAGATTCCTTCACTTCAATCGGAATGACGTTATAATTTAAAATGTTTAATATAAGTATCTAAATCCTTATCGCCTCGTCCTGAAAGGCTCACCACAATTATATCATCTGGTTGAAAAGTTTTCTGCTCAAAAACAGCAAGTGCATGAGAACTTTCAATGGCAGGAATAATACCTTCTAATTGACATAATTCTAATCCAGCTGTCATTGCTTCATCATCAGTTATTGAAATAAATTCTGCACGACCAGATTTATATAAATGCGCATGCATTGGTCCAACTCCTGGATAATCAAGTCCTGCTGAAATAGAATAAGGTTCTGTAATTTGTCCGTCATTAGTTTGCATCAATAAGGTTTTACTACCATGAATAATGCCTTCTTTTCCTAATACTGAAGTTGCAGCACTTTCACCAGAATCTACACCTTTTCCAGCTGCTTCTGCAGCAATAAGTTTTACAGTTTCATCTTCTAAAAAATGATAGTAAGCACCAGCAGCATTACTGCCACCACCAACACAAGCCACTACATAATTAGGCTTGGATTTATCTTCATGTTCTTTAAGTTGCCATTGAATTTCCTCGGAAACAACCGACTGAAAACGTGCTACCATATCTGGATATGGATGTGGTCCAACCACACTTCCAATAATGTAATGTGTATCCACAGGATTGTTAATCCAATCACGAATGGCTTCATTTGTGGCATCTTTAAGAGTTTTACTTCCAGATAAAGCAGGAACGACTTTGGCTCCAAGCATTTTCATTCTGGCAACATTTGGCGCTTGTCTTGCAATATCAATTTCTCCCATATACACAATACATTTTAGTCCCATTAATGCACAAACGGTTGCAGTAGCAACACCATGTTGTCCTGCTCCAGTCTCAGCAATGATGCGTGTTTTACCAAGGCGCTTTGCCATTAGGATTTGCCCAATGGTATTATTAATTTTGTGTGCTCCTGTATGGTTGAGGTCTTCGCGTTTTAAGTATATTTTTGTGTTATACTTCTTTGAAAGACGTTTTGCATAATATAGTGGTGATGGACGACCAACATAGTCTTTAAGCAATTGGTTGAACTCCTTTTGAAACTCAGATTCAGCCATTACTTTTAAATAATTTTGGCGTAATTCTTCTACATTTGGATAGAGCATTTCAGGTATAAATGCGCCTCCAAATTCTCCGTAATAACCTTTATTGTTGATGTTGTATGTTTTCATATTCTTTGTCATTTCGACATGAGCGAAGCGATTGAGAAATCTCACATTCATGAGATGTCTCACTTCCGATAGCTATCGGAACGTTCGACATGACAAATTTTGTTTTTAATTTTTTTTAATTGCTCAATTTTCTTTAGTCCTGCTTCAATTTCAAATTTACTATTCACATCGATAGCATAGCAATATTTTGAAGCTTCATTATTATTAAATATTTTTAGTTTTTCAATTTCATCTAGCCCAATACCACCACTTAAAAAATAAGGTTTGGTTGATGGATAATCGTTTAATACACTCCAATCAAAAGCATAGCCATTTCCTCCTGGAAGCTCGCCTTTGGTATCGAATAGAAAGTAATCGCAAACATCTTCATAAGGTTGTAATGCTTCAAAATTGAATTCATTCTTGATTGAAAATACTTTGATGGTTTCTGTCATTCCTGCGTAGGCAGGAATCTTTTGATGGGATTTCTCACTACGTTCAACATGACAAATTTTTCTTAATCTTCTGCAATATTCAGGAGATTCGTTACCATGTAATTGCACAGCTTGTAAATTGTAGGTATTAATTTTTTCTAAAATATAATCGATTGAAGCATTTACAAATACACCAACTTTTTTTATGGAATCTGGTAGTTGCGGAATTATGTTATCAAAATTTCGAGGTGAATTTTTATAGAATATAAAGCCTAGATAATCAGGTTGCAGTTTTGCAACTTGAGTGATATTATCTTCATATTTCATTCCGCAGATTTTCAGTTTCATAATTTTGTCATTTCGACATGAGCGAAGCGTTCGACATGACATTATATTTTTAATCCATTTATAAATTTTGCTGCACTTGCTCCTGGGTCATTAGTTTTCATAAAGTTCTCACCAATTAAAAAGCCTTTAAAACCATAAGGTTTCAGTTCTTTAATCACATTGACTGAGCTGATGCCGCTTTCAGATACTTTTACAAATTCACTTGGTATTAATGAACTCAAAGCTTTACTAGTTTTTAAATTAATATCAAAAGTTTTTAAATTTCTATTATTAACACCTAGCATGTCTAAACTTGGCATGATAGATTTGTGTAACTCTTTTTCATTATGTACTTCTAACAATACATCGAGATGTAGGCTTTTTGCTAATTCTGAAAACTGTTTAATCTTTGCTTGCGTTAAAATAGCAGCAATCAATAAAATGACATCAGCTCCATTTGATTTAGCTTCAATAATCTGGTATTCATCTATAATAAATTCTTTTCGTAACAATGGTAATTTACAATTTGCTCTAGCTATTAATAAGTCGTCTAATGAACCTCCAAAATATTTGTTATCTGTTAGTATTGACATACCACAAACACCTGCATTTTCATAGCCTGTGGCAACATCTTTTATATTTAGACTTTCATTAATTACAGATTTGGAAGGTGAACGCCGTTTGTGTTCAGCAATGATTCCTGTTACACTATTTTTTAGTTTATGAGCTAAAGAAACGGTTTCTCTTTCAAAAAAAGCAGATTGCTCCAATTGTTGTATAGAAACGTGATTTTTTTGAAGTTGTACTTCTTTGCGTTTATCGTTTACTATGTTGTCTAATATTGTCATTATATTTTTGTTCGTCATTGCCTTTTTAGAAAGTCTTGGCAATCTGTTTCTTTTTAATGAGATTACCACGTCTCCCGATAGTTATCGGGATTCCTCTT
>CAZQBE010000201.1:0-243 GCA_964591595.1 uncultured Flavobacteriaceae bacterium | reverse complement strand
TAATTTATCTAAACTTTGTTTCGCTTTCCCGCTTAATAGTGATTCTTTAGCCAATTCAAAACCTTTAATGTGTTCCATTTGTTTGGAAGTCGCTATGGCTAATCCAGCATTTGCACAAACCACATTGTTTTGGGCTTCGGTGCCGTTACCACTAATAACGGCCATGAATATTTCTGCGGCATCTTCAACACTATTTCCACCAAAAATGTCACTTTGCTCAATTTGCGAAACTCCCAAATCTTC
>CAZQBE010000200.1:0-5009 GCA_964591595.1 uncultured Flavobacteriaceae bacterium | reverse complement strand
AATGTGAAACAAAACGCAGGCAAAATAAAAAAAGGAGTGCGTTTTAAAATGGTGCCTTTAGAAGAAAAATTTACACTTAGAACGTATGATTATTTGCCTTTTGTAAATGAAAAAGGAGATACAAAATATATTCGTTCAGGTAAAATCATTGAAATTCCTAATGTTGAAAACTACTCAAAGTTTGAAGCAAAAGTTAGTAGTACATTACCCAGAGGTTATTTTTTACCAAAGGCGATGAAGCATATTGCAGATTATTTAAAGAAGCTAGGTGTTGCAGTAGTAGAACTTAAAAAATATAAAAGAGCTATTGGTGAGGTGTTTGTTGTGAAATCATTAAAAAATGCTTTACGTAAGTTCGAGGGGCATTACATGGCAACTCTAGAGGGAGAATTTGTATCTAAAACAAGAACATTTAAGAAAGGCGATTATTGGGTTGATATGGCGCAACCTCTTTCTAATTTAATTTTCTATATGTTGGAGCCACAATCTGATGATGGATTAGTAACATGGAATTTCTTTGATACATATTTTAAAAATAAGGGGATATCCAAAAAGCCTGTAATTTACCCTGTTTTTAAATATTATAAATTGAAATAAACACAAGTTGTTTTGAGTAGCTTTTCTTCTCAAAAAATAGAGAGAATTGCTATATCTTTGCGGCATGATAGAAGATAAAAACCAACAGCGAACACCATTAAGCGAATTAGGAGAGTTTGGGCTCATAGACCATTTAACCAAAGATTTTAAGATTACTCAAAAGAGCACACTTAAAGGGATTGGTGACGATGCAGCCGTTTTAGATTTTAACACTAAGAAAGTTGTTGTTTCAACAGATATGTTAGTTGAAGGGGTTCACTTTGATTTAAGTTATATGCCTTTAAAACACTTAGGCTATAAAGCTGTTGTTGTAAACTTATCTGATGTTTACGCTATGAATGCTAAGGCTACACAAATTACGGTATCAATAGCGGTGTCCAATAGATTTCCTTTAGAAGCCTTGGAGGAATTGTATGCTGGAATAGAAACTGCTGCTAAAGTATATAATATAGATGTTGTTGGAGGAGACACTACTTCATCTGTGTCAGGATTACTAATTTCGGTTACTGCTATTGGAGAAGTTAATGAAGATAATATAGTGTATAGAAAGGGAGCAAAGCCTAATGATCTACTCGTAGTTACAGGAGATTTGGGAGGAGCGTATATGGGATTACAAATACTTGAACGTGAAAAAGAAGTATTTAAAGTCAACCCAAACAATCAACCAGATTTAGACAAGTACACTTATATTATAGAACGACAATTAAAACCTGAAGCCAGAAAGGATATTGTGAAGCTTCTAAAGGATTTAGAGGTAAAGCCTACAGCGATGATTGATATTAGCGATGGATTATCTTCAGAGATTTTACATTTATGTAAACATAGTGATGTAGGATGTGATTTGTATGAAAATAAAATACCACTAGATCCTCAAGTTATTTCTACTTGCGAAGAATTTGATATTGATAGTACAACGATTGCTTTAAATGGAGGTGAAGATTATGAATTGCTTATGACGATATCTCAGGAAGATTTTCCAAAAATAAAAGCTAATCCAAATTTAACGGTAATTGGTTATATAACTGAGAAAAACACTGGGATACATTTGGTAACGAGAGCAGAAACCAAAATACCTTTAAAAGCACAAGGGTGGAATGCAATTAGCTAGCTTGAAACAAAGGGTTTTCACTTAAATCTATAGTAGCTATGTTTCTTCGCCTAATCCTATTGTTGTGAATTCTTTCTAAAACGGAATTTATTTCTTTATACTTTGGAGTTAATAATGTAAGCTTGCCATTGCTACTTGTAGTGACTTGTTCTTTACAATGTTTACATGTGTATTCTTTAACATGATATGTAACTTCCTTTGTAACGCTATAATCATGACCAAAAAATGAACAATATAAATATTTCAAAACTTTTAATTTTTAGCTAGTTAATAAGAGGGATTATTAAAAGTAAAAAATATGTTATAAATAATTGTATTTCGGATTATTTAATCGTTGAAGAGTTTATTTTTTCCTTTGAACGTATTTTTTTCAACTAAAAAACGAACAAAATATCATAGATCTAAGGAAAAGAAGATTGTTATTTTGTTTTAAAAAGTTATCTAAGTGGTTGGTTATAATACTTGTATATTAACTGTCTTATAGTATTAATTAAGCAGCAGATGTAGCATATACTTTTTGTTTTAACCTCGATATTCTTTTGGAATGAATATTTTCTAATATTCTATTAATTTCTTTAAATGTTGGAGTCAGTTCTGTGAGGTTTCCATTGCCATTTGTAGTGAGTTGTTTTTTGCAACATTTACAAGTGTACTCTTTAACATGTTTTGTAACTTTTTTGGTAACACTGTATTGATGACCAAAAACAGTACAGTATAATTTAGATACTGAAGTGGAGGTAGAAGTAGTTGTTTTCATAAGTTATAGGTTATTGGGTTAGTAAACTTAGGGATTTTTTTAATAAAAACGTTAAAATACTATATATTTTCGATGAAATACAAAAACAAGTAAGAAAAAGGCTCTTTATTGTTTTAATAATGTTTTATCTGTTAATCTAATTTTTTTCATTGTAACTAAAAAAACTATAAACGTAAAGTTTCAGTTTTCAAGATTTTTGCAAAAGTAAACATCTATGTTATATTAATAAAATAAATTTTGGCATTAATCAAAATCTATTATCTTGTGCAGTCATATATTGTAAAGGATGAATAAAACTAAAGAAATTTTTGTTTTTGGCTTTGCCATATTTGCAGCTTTTTTTGGAGCTGGAAATTTAATATTACCTCCTTTATTGGGTTTTAATTCCGGGCCAGATTGGTGGCTTGTGGCTTTAGGGTTTATAACATCAGCAACCATAATTCCGTTACTGGCACTTTTTGCTCATGCCAAATTACAAGGGACGATGTTGGATTTTTGCAATAAAGTATCTCCTTTATTTAGTTTAATATTTTGTTTAATTGTTTATATAATCGCTATAGCTCTACCTACCCCACGAACTGCTGCGGTAACACATGAAATGGCAATTCAATCTTTTTTTGGTACAAGCTCGTTGTTAACTAGTAGTATTTATTTTGCTCTTGTTTTTGTGTTTGTAAGGAATAGGAGTAATGTGCTTCAAATATTAGGTAAATATTTAACCCCTCTAATTGGGATCATATTAATAGTAATAATAATTGTTGGTATATTTTTACCAGTTGGCGAAATGAATTCATCTACTTTTAAAACGCCATTATTAGATGGTTTTTTTGAGGGTTATCAAACGTATGATGCTCTTGGTGGATTGTTAATGGGAGGTGTTGTTATCATTTCATTAAATACATTGAAAGAAAAGATGTCCTTTGAAGAAAAGAAAGAGTTCCTCAAAAAATCAGGGTTCATTGCTATTTTAGGATTGATTATTATTTATACTGGCTTAATAGCTGTTGGTGCGTTATATAATTCTGAATTTGCAAGTGATATTGCCAGAACGGAACTCCTTTCAGGATTGTCTTTAAAAACCCTTGGAAATATTGGCTCTGTCTTTTTAAGTGTCTTAGTAGCTTTAGCGTGTTTTACGACTGCTGTTGGAATAATTGTTGGTACTGCCGATTTTTTTAAAGGCCTATTTAAGGAGTCACAAAAAGCATACCTTATTACAACAATAGCGTCTTGTGTAATTGGTATTTTGGTTGGACAAATGAATGTAAAATATATTATTGATGTTGCATTGCCAGTATTAATGTTTATTTATCCTTTGGCTATAGTTTTAATTTTATTGAATGTGATTCCAGATAAATATGCTTCAAAAGCGGTGTTTAGAGCAGTTGTATTAGTGACCTTTATATTTAGCATTCCAGATTTTTTAAAATTCTTAATACCACCAGAAAGGTTAGATGATATTATTGAAGTCATTCCATTAGCTAGCCAAGGGTTAGGGTGGGTGTTGCCAGCACTTTTTACTTTTGTGTTGATAAACTTAAGAGAGAAAGAAAAGATAGCAAGAGCGTGAGCTCGTTTTTTATTCCTTCCACTTAATAGTTTCCATAATATGCTGAATGTCCTTTTTTAAATAATTAGCAGCAGGGAGGATAGAATCGTAATTAGGTTTAGCATAAAAATATAATGATCCAGTTACAAAATGATTAATGCTATCGGTAACATAAAATTGTGATTGTGATGCGGCATTGCCTCCAACTTCATACAGCATTCCAAACACTCTATGTTTTAAATTTATATAAGGTTGTTCTATAATTTCGTCCGCTTTTTGAGCATGCTTTTGTGTGATGTTTTGAGCATCTAATAGATAAGGGTCTAAAGTATTATTCTGAATCTTTTTATAAGTGATGTAAATAGTTCCTTTTAAAGTAGGATAGGTAATATCTATTCCTAAAGTTTTTTTTTCTCTCGAAACTTTAATGGTATCAATAGCATTGGCAAGATTATTTTTTTCGAATGAAAATGGAAGCTGGGGATTCACTTCCGTATATTCGGCTTTTGGGTATTCCAATCTTAAAAATGCTTTGGGTTTTGGAACATTGTCGTTTCCACAAGACGAAAAAAGGATAATAACAAGGAAGGATATAATAGTTTTCATTAATTAGGTATGGTGACTTTAACTTGTTTAATACGTTTTTTATCTAAAGCCTCAATAGTAAAAACGTAATTTTTAAAATTTATTTTGCTATCTACCTTAGGAAAGCTTTTAGAAATTTCTAAAACAAATCCTGCAATTGTTTCTGCTTCACCTTTTTCAGCTTCAAAGACATCTTCATTTTCTAGACCAATAATCCTATAAAAATCTTTTAAAGGAGTTTTGCCTTCAAACACATAGTTGTTGTCATCTAACTTAGAGTATATTAAATCGTCATCATCAAATTCATCACTAATATCTCCTACAATTTCTTCAATAACATCTTCAAGAGACACCAATCCAGAAGTGCCTCCATATTCATCTACAACAACAGCAAGATGTACTTTTTTTTCTTG
>CAZQBE010000199.1:0-5028 GCA_964591595.1 uncultured Flavobacteriaceae bacterium | reverse complement strand
ATTTTAACATTTGTGTTAATGTAAGGTTAAATGGTAGTCGCACTAAATGTTAAAATGTTAATTTTGAATGATGAGTAAAAAACTATTCGTCTTACTGGTAATATTAATGAGCTTATCACTCGTTGGCATTATTTTTGTGCAAGCGTACTATATTAATAATACCATTGAAAATGAAGAAGAACAGTTTACATTTAATGTAAAAAAATCACTGACCTACACTTCTAATAAAGTTGTAGAGATAGAGTACAGAAAGTACGTTAACGAGCTAAAAAAGATGTTAGCAAGAGGAGTAGTACCTGATTCAACAGCATTGAGTGGTATTATTATTCAAAAACAAAATGATGATACAAACCAAATAATAGTTTATAATACAGGCATTTTAGAAGAAAGTTTTAAAATCCCATCGCTCATTGACATAAGTTTAGATAGTGTAAATTTCAGCAAGTTTACGGGAAAAACTACAACTAGAATTTATAGTAACACAGACTTAAATGAAGACATTGCTATAAGTCCAGAGGAAACCGTTGAAAATATTTTTAGTTTGAATAAATTGCAAACAGAAATTTTTGAGGCTCAGTATAGAGAGGAAATTAAAAGCATGCCAATACGAAAGCGTGTTTCAAGAGATGAAATAAAAAGGTTGTTGCGCAAAAAACTTTTAGAAGATGATATTGATATTGATTTTGAGTTTGCTATTTACCATAAAGATTTAGCTACCAAAGTACAATCTGATAATTTTGAGTTGGGAGAGACGCCTACCATTGGCGTTCCAATTTTTTTAGATAATAATGATGAAAGCGATTATAGATTGTACATCAATTTTCCAGAAAGAAATAAGTTTATTTTTTCTTCTATTTTAGGAATGTCAATTTTGTCAATAATCTTTACAACAATTATTATAATAGCATATACAAGTGCAATATATCAATTAATAAAACAGCGTAAAATTTCGCAAATTAAAACTGATTTTATTAATAATATGACGCACGAGTTTAAAACACCAATAGCAACAATTAATTTGGCATTAGATGCTATAAGAAACCCAAAGATTATTAATGACGAAGATAAGGTGAAGCGATACCTTGGAATGATAAAAGAAGAAAACAAACGCATGCATGCACAAGTAGAGAATGTGCTTAGAATATCTAAACTAGAAAAGAACGAACTAAATATTAGTAAGGAGTGTATAGATCTTCACGACTTAGTTGAAGATGCTGTAACACATGTTGAGCTTATTGTGGAAAGCAAAAATGGGTATATTAACACTCATTCAGGTGCCATAAATTCTGAAGTACTAGCCAATGAAACACACTTTACTAACGTTATAGTAAATATATTAGACAATGCGGTGAAGTATTCTAATAACGAACCAAAAATTGATATATATACAGAAAATGTTGGAACTAACATTGTATTAAAAATAAAAGACCAAGGTAACGGTATGTCAAAAGCCGTTCAAAAAAGAGTGTTCGAAAAATTTTATAGAGAGCACACAGGTGATGTACATAATGTTAAAGGCCACGGTTTAGGGCTAGCTTATGTAAAAAGAATTGTAAATGACCATCATGGTTATATTACTGTTGAAAGCGAAAGAGGGAAGGGTAGTACCTTTATTTTAAAATTACCATTAATATCATAATATAATTATGGACGAAATAAACAAAAAAATACTTTTAGTTGAAGATGACCCAAACTTTGGAACCGTTTTAAAAGATTATTTAACAATGAACGATTATGACGTAGTTCATGCTAAAAACGGGATGGAAGGTTTCGAAAAATTTAAGAAGGACGATTATGACCTATGTATCTTAGATGTTATGATGCCTTATAAAGATGGCTTTACTTTAGCTAAGGAAATTCGTGAAAAAAATACAGATGTACCAATTATTTTCTTAACCGCTAAGGCTATGAAAGAAGATGTTTTAAAAGGCTATAAGGTTGGGGCAGATGACTATTTAAATAAACCTTTTGATAGTGAAGTGCTGTTAATGAAAATAAAAGCTATCATACAACGAAAAGCAACGGATAGTGTAGCAGACAGTAAGCAGTTTGAATTTGAAATTGGAGGATTTCACCTAAATTCAAAACTACGTTTCTTAAAATATCTAGGTGGAGAGCCAGTTAAATTATCTCCAAAAGAAAATGAATTGTTACGCTTATTAGCTTTACATGAAAACGATTTAATGCCACGTGAGTTAGCATTAACCAAAATATGGAGAGACGATAATTATTTTACATCTAGAAGTATGGATGTTTATATTGCTAAACTACGGAAGTATTTGAAATTAGATCCTAATGTCGAAATTTTAAATATTCATGGAGAAGGATTTAGATTGGTGATAAACCAAAAAGCATAATGAACTTTTAAAGTTTATAATTTTTAAGCCAGCTATTTAGCTGGCTTTTTTATACATTATTATTTAATCTTAGTATCTATAACCTTAATAATATTGTCTAGATTACTTTTATAATCAAACCAATAAATACTTTTATCTTTTTTAAACCAGGTAAGTTGTCGTTTTGCAAAACGACGTGTATTTTTTTTAATCTCAGAAATAGCAAACTCTAGGATCCACTCTTCATTAAAATATTTAAATAATTCTTTATAGCCAACGGTATTTAAAGCGTTTAAATGTTGTTTTGATAGCAATGCTTTAGCTTCATCTACAAGACCTTCAGTAATCATCATATCTACACGCTGGTTAATACGACCGTAAATAATGTCTCTATCTGTTTTTAATCCAATAGTTATTACTTTAAAGTTGCGAGCGGTTTTCTCTTTATTTAAAAAAGAAGAATAGGGTTGCCCAGTACCAAGACAAATTTCTAAAGCACGAATAATACGGTGTGGATTATCAATTGCAATAGTTTTGTATGCATCTATGTCTAATTCCTTTAGCTGATTTTGTAATGTTTGCAAGCCTTCTGTTTCAAGCTTTTTATTCAGTGTTTCTCTTACGGAAGTATCAACTTCTGGAAAATAGTCTAATCCTTTGGTTATAGCATCAACATACAGTCCTGAGCCTCCAACCATTACAATTATATTATGAGATTGAAATAATTGATCTAAATGTGTAATTGTCTCTTTTTCAAAAGCTCCAACACTATATTGGTCTTCAATAGATTTATGATGAATAAAATGGTGTTTTACTTGTGACAACTCTTTCTCATTAGGAGCAGCTGTACCAATTTGCATCTCTTTAAAAAATTGTCTAGAATCGGCTGAAATTATTTCAGTATTATAATGTTTGGCAAGTTTTATACTCAATGCTGTTTTTCCAACACCTGTTGGTCCTACTATAGAAATAAGATATTTAGTCATCATTTAAGCGTTCTCCACAATTGTAGCAAAATTCAGCACCGTCTTTATGAGATTCTGCCATACAACTTGGGCAGGATTGTGTATTTAAGTGTAATTTTTTATTAGAAGCTTTAGTCATTTCAGAAGTAACAATTCCAGTTGGTATTGCAATAATACCATAACCCATAATCATAATAAAAGAAGCTATTAATTGCCCTAATGGAGTAATGGGTGCAATATCTCCATAACCCACAGTTGTAAGGGTTACTATAGCCCAATATACACTTCTAGGAATGCTTGTAAAGCCACTGTCTTCACCGCTTTCAACCAAATACATTACAGTTCCTAAAACAATACATAGAATAATTACAAAAGATAAAAACACTGCAATTTTAGCGCGACTAGCAATTAAGGCTCTTTTAAAAGTCGTAGAGGCTCCAACAAATCGTGCTAATTTTAGAATTCTAAAAATTCGTAACAAACGTAATGCTCTTAATGCTACTAATGAGTGACCACCAATAAAGAAAAAAGATAAATATTTTGGTATAGTTGAGAGTAAATCAATAATACCATAAAAGCTAAAAATATAATGGCGTGGTTTTTTTACTGTTATAATTCTGCCAATGTATTCAATACTAAATATGATTGTAACAATCCATTCTGAAATATTAAGAAAGTTATGGTATTTAGTATCTATACTTTTTACACTCTCTAGCATTACTAGAATAATGCTAGCAATAATGATAATAAATAGGATTACATCAAACAACTTACCAGCTGAAGTATCTGCTTCATGAATAATTTCATGAAGCTTTTGTCTCCAATTTTTATAATATTTATTATTTTTCATCAACTCAAAAGTAATAAAAGATTAGTTATTTCTTTTTTAAAACTATTAATGTCTTTGTTTGTGTATCTACAATTCTATTCATAAACTCCTTTAAATAGCTATAATATTTTGTATCATAGAAAGATTGGCGAAAGTTAATTTTAAAAAACATATTAATATTATTGCCAATTACTTTAGTTGCAAATATAAATTCACCAGCATTATTGGGAAGTTTAACGTTTATGTTTTTTGGTAATTCTTTAATTTGATATAAATCTCCTAGATTAAGTTGAAAAGTATATATGAAAGCTTTTTTGTAACCAAAATCAATTGGATAGGATCTTTGTTGAAGTTTGAAAGGATTTTCTTTAAAGGATTTGTAAATAAACGGATCAAAATAAATTTCTTCTCCAACTTCTTCAAATTCCGTGTATTCAATTTGTAAAGACTCTTGAAAATTTTCATCAATTTTATCTTTACTTTTTATAGTATGTTTAATTACTTCAAAATTATTATGTTGGTTTTCAAAGTCTTCTTCATAATTTCTAGTATTGGTAAAATATTCCTTTTTCTTTGTTAAAGCATGATAGCCAGAATACCTAGAATTAATTGTACCTTCTATTAGGTCTTTTTCAACAAATTTTAAATTTATTTGGTGTTGAGTAGTAGACACTTTATCTTCAATAATATCAATCCATTTGCTTCCATTTTTAAAATCCAATAATCTACCATAATCATTTAAACATCTAAAAGGTAACTGACCAAATGATAAATATGTATCTGTTCCGTCTAATAAATAAGATTCATCATCAATTGTTGCTTGTACAATTAAATAATTAAAATCTGAAATTATTGGAAATAACGTAGTAGCAAAACCATTTTTACGTGTAGATAATAA
>CAZQBE010000198.1:0-5070 GCA_964591595.1 uncultured Flavobacteriaceae bacterium | reverse complement strand
AGATAGAGTTCTTATAGAACCATTAGAAGCTGAAACAACTACAGCTTCAGGAATCATTATTCCAGACAACGCTAAAGAAAAACCGCAAAAAGGAAAAGTAGTTGCTGTTGGTAAAGGCCCAAAAGACGAGCCAACCACGGTTAAAAAAGGGGAGACTGTTCTCTACGGAAAATATGCAGGAACAGAACTTAAACTAGATGGTAAAGACTATTTAATTATGCGAGAAAGCGATATTCTGGCAATAGTTTAATAATTGTTATTCCTGCTTTCGTCGGAATCTCATAAAACAAAACTAAACTTTAATTCAAAAAGATTCCCTCCCTCGAGGGAATGACAAAATAAAATTTTTTAATTATGGCAAAAGATATAAAATTTGATGTTGAAGCACGCGACGGTTTAAAACGTGGTGTTGATGCTTTAGCAAACGCAGTAAAAGTAACCCTAGGCCCAAAAGGTAGAAACGTAATTATAAGCAAAAGTTTTGGCGCACCACAAGTCACTAAAGATGGTGTAACAGTAGCCAAAGAAGTAGAGCTTGAAAACGAGCTTGAAAATATGGGCGCGCAAATGGTAAAAGAAGTTGCTTCAAAAACCAATGACCTTGCTGGAGATGGAACCACAACAGCAACTGTATTAGCACAAGCTATTGTAAAAGAAGGCTTAAAAAATGTTGCTGCAGGAGCAAATCCTATGGATTTAAAAAGAGGTATTGATAAAGCTGTTGAAGCCATCACGAAAGACCTTGAAAAACAAGCTAAAAAAGTAGGAAATTCTTCTGAAAAAATTCAACAAATTGCAGCTATTTCAGCAAACAATGATAATACCATTGGCGAATTGATAGCAAAAGCATTCGATAAAGTTGGAAAAGAAGGTGTTATTACTGTTGAAGAAGCTAAAGGTACAGATACTTATGTAGATGTTGTAGAAGGCATGCAATTTGACAGAGGATATTTATCACCTTATTTTGTAACTGATGCTGATAAAATGATTGCTGATCTCGAGAATCCATACATTTTATTATTTGACAAAAAAATATCTAATCTACAAGAAATTCTTCCAATTTTAGAACCTGTTGCACAATCTAGCAGACCATTATTAATAATTGCTGAAGATGTTGATGGGCAAGCTCTAGCGACACTAGTTGTAAATAAATTACGTGGCGGACTTAAAATAGCTGCTGTAAAAGCACCAGGATTTGGAGACAGACGTAAAGCAATGCTTGAAGATATCGCCATATTAACAGGAGGAACAGTAATTTCTGAAGAACGTGGATTCTCTCTAGAAAATGCCGATTTAACAATGCTTGGAACTGCTGAAACAGTAACCATTGACAAAGACAATACAACTATTGTAAATGGCGCAGGAAAAGCAGAAGACATTAAAGCAAGAGTAAACCAAATAAAAGCACAGATCGAAACAACAACTAGCGATTACGACAAAGAAAAATTGCAAGAGCGTTTAGCTAAATTAGCTGGAGGTGTTGCAGTACTTTATGTTGGTGCAGCAAGCGAAGTTGAAATGAAAGAGAAGAAAGATCGTGTTGATGATGCTTTAAATTCAACTCGTGCTGCTGTTGAAGAAGGCATTATTGCTGGTGGTGGTGTTGCACTACTAAGAGCAAAATCTGTTTTAGACAAATTAACTACTGAGAGTTTAGACGAGGTAACCGGAATTCAAATTGTAGCTCGCGCTATTGAATCTCCATTAAGAACCATAGTAGAAAACGCTGGTGGAGAAGGATCTGTTGTAATTAACAAAGTATTAGAAGGCAAAAAGGATTTTGGCTATGATGCTAAATCTGAAAAATATGTCGACATGCTTAAAGCAGGAATTATTGATCCTAAAAAAGTAACACGAATAGCTCTTGAAAATGCAGCTTCGGTTGCTGGAATGATTTTAACTACAGAATGCGCCTTGGTTGATATTAAAGAAGATGCTCCTGCAATGCCACCAATGGGAGGTGGCGGTATGCCAGGAATGATGTAATGAAATTAAATGTCATTACAAAACACAAAAAAAACGCCTCAATATTAATTGAGGCGTTTTTTTTGTGTTTTAGGGTTATTTATCCTTCTGTTTTTGTGTCGGTATCTGCATGTTCATGGTCATGCCCATCACCTTCAGACTCTCCATCTTTTTTCTTTTCTACTTTTTTCATATCCATATTACAAACTGGACATTTTCCTGCTTTGTCATAAGTTTTACCTTTTTCACAATCCATTGTGCATTGATATTTGTCATTCATTGCCATATCTGCTTTATCTGCAGCATGATTTTCTTGCATTTCAGTTTTAGTTTCTTCAGGTGCTGCTTCTTTCTTTTCTTCTTTACAAGAAGTTAAAACTACACCAAGAGATAAACTAAGTGCTAATAATAAAATTGATCTTTTCATAATTTGGTTTAAATTTTAGTTAAAGTGTTTATGTTTAAACAGCGAAATATACTAAATATTGTGTTATAAATCACTGTTGTTGTTTATGATAGTAAAATGCTGGTAGTAACAAAATTAATAATAATGGCTGAATTAAAAACCGTCTGATATTAAAAAATAGGTAATAATCGTCTTGACGAGGATTTAAAACAAAGTATAAAAACAACAATAGTAATATAAAATATGCTATTATATAAATTAGTACTGAAAATTTTATAACGCTTTTATCTTTAAAAACAACATATAAAATACCTAAAGAAATAATTGTATTTAACAGATATCGTAGTGTTGTAAATGTTATTAGTTTAAACACCTCTCGCCTGGGATTATCTATATATAAATAATCATTTTGAAAGAATAATAAATACGGGTCGTAAAATAATTGGTCTTCAAAAACACGTATTAATACGAGAAGCACAAACAAAACAAAAATCAATATGTACTTTGTGTAATTAGACATCTTTATTAATATTATTTGCAAATCTGTTTACCCAGAACATCCATAATAAAAATACCAGTCCATAAATAATAAGAGGAAAAATAACAGTATGTAAAATTTCTTTTCGCCAAGGATAATGAAACAAACCTATAGATAAAATTACTATCCTAATAAGATTCATAATATAAATTAACACGCTTCCAAACAACAGGTAAAACAAAGTTGTTTTCCATTTTCCTGCGAAAGCAATAATGAAAGACACAAACAAGATAATTATACTTACTGAGTTACAGCCTTCAATAACTCTTGCAACAAACTTGTTATTAATTATAAGTTTCATTGAAGCCTCGTTCGGGTGCTGTTCTATTTGTGCCGAATAGCCAACGGTTTCTATAAGAGATTGACTTTGCTTTGCAACTAAACTGGTAAGATAATCAGGATAATATCTGGAGTTTTCAGAATAATCTAAGTATAGTTTATAGGTAATTGATAAGACACTATACACCACTAAAAATGTAATTATAAACCTAATTACCGACTTATATTTTACAAAAAGTGCTTTCAATTAAATTGGGGTTTTATGAATTAAAATTATATAAAAACCTGTGTCATTTTTTAGTTCATTTTAATACTTTTACCAAAACTAACAACAGTATGAATTTAGATAACTTAAAACCAAAAGTAACTGAAATTGTATCAATTACAAATCAATCTGTTGAAAATCGGTTGTACAACATTTGTGAACTTCTTGAAAAGAATGTAGATTATTATAATTGGGTTGGGTTTTATTTTAAAAATGGTGACAAAAACGAATTAAAACTCGGTCCTTATGTTGGCGCTCCAACAGATCATACTCTTATTCCTTTCGGAAAAGGCATTTGTGGTCAAGTTGCTGTTAGTAATGAAAACTTTGTAGTGCCTGACGTTGCTGCACAAGACAACTATTTGGCATGTAGTATTAGGGTTAAAGCTGAAATTGTAATTCCTATTTTTATTAATGGAGAAAACGTTGGGCAAATAGATATAGACTCTAATACTACCAATCCATTCACTAAAGCTGATGAAGATTTTTTAGAGTTTGTTTGCACTAAAGTTGCTGAAATTTTATAGTTGTTAATAACTATTCTTTTTGGTTGAAAAATCTACTCCTTTTTCATTAATTAAACCTTTATTATATCGTTATTTTTGCGGCAACAACGACTCAAATCCTAACGCAAAAAAAATGAACAACAACAAAACGATAAAATCGGCATTAATTTCTGTTTTTAGTAAAGACGGTTTAGAACCCATTGTAAAACAACTAGACCAACAGGGTGTTACCATTTATTCTACTGGTGGTACGCAAAAATTTATAAACGATTTAGGTATTGATGTTGTTCCAGCCGAGGATATTACTTCGTATCCTTCAATTTTAGGAGGACGTGTTAAAACATTACATCCAAAAATATTTGGTGGTATTTTAAACCGTCAAGATAATGCTCAAGATGTCGCAGAATTAATAGCATATGAAATCCCACAAATAGATGCTGTAATAGTAGATTTATATCCATTTGAAAAAACTGTAGAATCTGGAGCTAGTGAACAAGAGGTTATTGAAAAAATTGACATTGGTGGCATCTCACTTATTCGTGCTGCTGCAAAAAACTTTAAGGATGTAATTTGTGTGTCATCGGTTAATGACTATGTCGAATTTTTAGAGTTAATTTCTAAAGATAATGGTAACATTTCATTAGAAGACAGAAAACGTTTTGCCACAAAATCATTTAATGTATCCTCTCATTACGATAGTGCTATTTTTAATTACTTCAATAAAAACCACGAAGAAGCTGCTATAAAAATTAGTGAAACTAATGGCAAAGTCTTGCGCTATGGAGAAAACCCACATCAAAAAGGATTTTTCTTTGGTGACTTTGATGCTTTGTTTACTAAACTTCATGGTAAAGAATTAAGCTATAACAACTTATTAGATGTTGATGCTGCTGTAAATCTTATGAATGAGTTTAGAAATGATGCACCAACATTTGCTGTATTAAAGCACAATAACGCTTGTGGTTTGGCTCAAAGACACACTTTACATAAGGCTTATATTGATGCATTGGCTGGAGATCCAGTTTCTGCTTTTGGTGGCGTTTTAATTAGCAATACTGAAATTGACAAAGCAACAGCCGAAGAGATTCATAAGCTATTCTGCGAAGTTGTT
>CAZQBE010000197.1:0-5073 GCA_964591595.1 uncultured Flavobacteriaceae bacterium | reverse complement strand
TAAAGCTATACCTTCAGATTGGCTAGATTACAGAGTAGCAGTAAGAACAGCGGCAACTGATATGAAAACAAAAATAAATGCAGTCTCAGATGTAGATGCTTTAGCCGCCCTTTATGCCTATAGTGGTGACCCTGCAACAAGACCACTAGGCGAGTTTCCAACCCAACCAACTTCATAGGAGATAATTATGGTATATATGTTAGATTTAATATTAAAAATAATACAAATAGCACCTTGGGTAATATCAGGTGCATCGCTTATTTGTGCATTAACGCCAACACCCAAAGATGATCAAATACTTGCAAAAGTATATTGGCTAGTAGATTGGTGTGCAATTAATATAGGTAAGGCAAAAGATAAATAACCTATGACCACTACAAAAGAGGCATTGATAAAACTTGAAGCTCATGAAAAAGAATGTGCTATTCGTTACGAATACATAGAAAAACGTCTTGACGAGGGCTCTGCTAAGTTTAAAAGACTTGAACTTATTTTATGGGGTTTATATGGTCTAACAGCTGCTTCTTTAGGCGTTGATAAATTATTGTAGGAAAGTTAAATGCCTTTACAAAAGTTCCTTTTTAAACCTGGAATCAACAAAGAAGGAACAGCTTATTCAAATGAAGGCGGTTGGTTCGATTCTAATTTAGTTCGTTTTAGAAAAGGTCTTCCTGAAAAAATAGGAGGATGGGCTAAAAGTGTTGCTAATTCATTTTTAGGAACAGGTAGAGCTTTACATGGATGGGTTGCTTTAGACGGAACAAAATATTTAGGGTTAGGCACTAATTTAAAATATTATATTTTAGAAGGAGCAAGTTTTAATGACATAACTCCTATACGATCAACAGACGAAAACGTTACAACGTTTTCGGCTACTAACGGTAGTGCGGTTATAACAGCTACAGATACAGCCCACGGTGCTGTTGTAAATGATTTTGTAACTATTTCTAATGCAGTTTCTTTAGGCGGTAATATTACTGCAACAGTTTTAAATCAAGAACATCAAATAACAGCTATTCCTTCAGCAAACACTTATACGTTTACTGCTTCTGCTACAGCAAACGCTAGTGACTCAGGTAATGGTGGTAGTGCTACCGATGCTGCTTATCAACTAAATACAGGAATTAATGTTTATGTGCCTTCTACAGGTTTTGGAGCAGGTACTTGGTCAGCAGGTACTTGGGGTTCAATAACTTCTATAAGTTTTATAAATCAGTTGAGGTTGTGGTCTCATGATAATTTTGGTGAAGATTTAATTATTAATCCTCGAGGAGGAGGAGTTTTTTACTGGGATGAATCTAATGGTCTTACAACTAGAGCCGTTGCTCTTTCAACTTTATCAGGAGCTAACCTTCCTCCTACACTAGCTTTACAAGTTTTAGTATCTGATATTGATCGACACGTAATTTGTTTTGGAGCAGATCCTTTAAATGCTTCGGGTACAGCAAGAACAGGAACTATTGATCCAATGCTTATTGCTTTTTCTGATCAAGAAAATGCAGCAGTCTGGGAACCTTTAGCTACGAACACTGCTGGTTCTCTTAGACTTTCTGCTGGATCTTCTATTGTAGGAGCTTTAAGATCTAAACAAGAAATATTAGTTTGGACTGATATTGCTTTATATTCTATGTCTTTTATAGGACAGCCTTTTACATTTGGATTAAATTTAATAAACGAAGGAGTAGGTTTGATAAGTCCTAACGGTATGGTAAACACTCCTAAAGGTATTTTTTGGATGGATAAAAAAGGTTTTTATGCTTATAACGGAGCTATTCAAGAAATACCTTGTACAGTACAAAATTATGTTTTTAGTGATATAAACGAAACACAAAGCTATCAAGTGTTTAGTTTTGTAAATAAAGCTTTTGATGAAGTAGGTTGGTTTTACTGTAGTAGCAGTGCTGAAGTAATTGATCGATATGTAGTTTTTAATTACGAAGAAAATCTTTGGACTATTGGATCCCTTTCTAGAACTGCTTGGTTAGACGAAGGTGTTTTCGATAATCCTAAAGCTGTTTCATCTTCTTCTGATGTTGGTTATGTTTATAATCATGAAGTAGGTAACGATAATGATGGCTTACCTATGACTGATGTATTTATCGAATCAAGTGATTTTGATATTGATCCAGGAGGAGAAGATTTTCAATTTATAAATAGGATTATTCCAGATATTAAATTTACAGGAACAGCAGCAACAGGTTCTGACGGACAAGCTGTTAATCTTGTTTTAAAACGTAGAAATTTTCCAGGAGAAGAATTAACAACGGCAGTAACAAGTACTTGTACATCTAATACAGCAAAAATAGATACTAGAGTAAGAGGCAGACAAGCAGTTCTTCGTATTGAATCTAACGACGATGGTGTTGGTTTTAGAGTCGGAGCAATGCGATTAGATTTTAGACCTGACGGTAGAAGATAATGGGTAAATTATTAGAAACTAAATTACCTATTTCTATCGGTGAAGTTTCTTCTGAAACATTTAATCGTTTAGTAAGAGTATTAGAACTAAGTTTAAATAGAGTTGATGTAGATTCAACACTTGCAGTAAACGAAACCCAACGTAATGAAAATAAATTCAATAAAGGCGATATTATATGGAATTTAACAAGTAATCAATTACAGGTGTGGACAGGCGAAAAATGGGTAAATTTATATTCAGAAAACGAAACAAATTTTCAAGCGTCTGCAGAATTAGGAAATGTGACAGTCACCCTTGGTGGAGTTGTTACAATACAATTAGGAGTGAACTAAATATGGATATTGATAAATTAAGAGAAGAGTTAGAGTTTGACGAAGGATGTATTTATGAAATCTATAGAGATCATTTAGGTTATCCTACTTTCGGTATTGGTCATTTAATAACAGAAAAAGATCCAGAATGGGGATTATCAGTAGGAACTCCAGTTTCAAAAGAAAGGGTTATTGAATGTTTTGAAAAAGACATAGATTCTGTATTTAGTGATGTAGACCGTAATCTTCCTTGGGCAGCAGAACAGTCTGAAGACATAAAACGCGTGTTGGCTAATATGTGTTTTAATTTAGGTATTACAAGATTATTAAAATTTAAAAATTTTTTAGGAGCATTAGAAGCAAAAGAGTTTCAAACTGCAGCTAAAGAAATGATGGATAGTCGATGGGCTACGCAAGTAGGACCTCGTGCGACTAGATTAAGAGATAGAGTTCTAAAAGGAGGACAATAAAAATGGCAAAAAATGCAAAATATATGAGAAAAGGCGGAGCTTTAAAAAGTTCTAAATATAAGAAAAAAGGCGGTTCTAAAAAACGTATGATGAAAAGCTCTAAAAAGAGAAGTAGCAAGAAGAAGTAAGTGCCTTCTCTTATAAGTAATATCCCACATTTTAAATGTTGGGTGCGAAGAGAGTTTACTGCTAATCATACAAACTATCATGGAGAGTTTCTTCATGCAATAGCTTTTGCTGTTAATACAATACCTGATAGGTCTTTGTCATTTCAAGTAGTTTTTACAGGTTGTGAAAATGAATATGAAGACTGGACTGAGGGTAATATTCACGGTGGAGCTATGTGGGCTAGAATGCCCATACAAGGTTTAATTGCTGATATACCTGTTGAAGAATGGGCAGAACCTATGGAAGATCATATTGCTCAACCATGGGATTGTGAAGCTAGAGATCATTCTGTAATAGTTATGGATAGAGTTAGTTCTAGTCCGTGGCTTTGCAAAATCGATAGAAAGTTTTATACTGGTAAATATATGTTTACTGTGGACTATACAGGAAATGCCATTGCGGATTGTCCTGCACAACACAAACAATCTCATGTGTTATATATTACACAAGATTGCAAATGGAAAGGTAACTTAGTTGCTTTACCTAACAACAGGGTAAGAGCTACAAGTCCTGCTTTATGGGTGACAGGTGAGGGAGCCCCAGATTTTACTCCTTCACAACATCTTCATTCAGCAGAAGGACATGAAAGCTATTTAGACCCTGCAATAACTTTTAATAATTTATACGAGGATTGATATGGCTAATAGAAAAAAGACCCATAAAACTAAAGATGGTCGCACAGCTAAAAAAGGTTTATATTACAATATAAACAAAAAACGTAAAGAAGGCAGAAAGCCACGTAAAAAAGGTTCTAAGGGTGCTCCGACTGCAGCAGACTTCAGACGCTCTGCTAAGACAGCTAAGAAGCGTAAAAAGAAAAAGTAATGGCTAAGCCTAGGAAACGTAAAGAAAAGTCTATACGACGCACTACGAAAGGCAAGGGAGCTAACTACAGACCGACTAAAAGCGGTGCGGGAATGACGGCTAAAGGTGTAAAAGCTTATAGACGTAAAAATCCTGGATCAAAACTTAAAACCGCTGTTACTGGTAAAGTTAAAAAAGGTAGTAAAGCAGCAAAACGTAGAAAGTCTTATTGTGCAAGATCTGCAGGACAAATGAAAAAGTTTCCTAAAGCAGCAAAAAATCCTAATTCAAGACTACGTCAAGCACGTAGAAGGTGGAAATGTTAAATGTATGAATATAATTGCACGGTCACTAGGGTGGTTGATGGCGATACTATTGACGTTATCCTTGATCTTGGGTTTTCTATTCTTCACAAGTGTCGTGTACGTCTTTATGGGATTGATACGCCTGAATCAAGAACAAGAGATAAAGACGAAAAAGCTAGAGGTAAACTCGCGGCTAAGTTTTTAGAAGATTCAATTAACAACGGTAAAGTAATTGTTTTACAATCTAAACTCAAAGATTCTAAAGGTAAGTATGGACGTGTTTTAGGAGCTATTATTGTAGACGGTGTAGATATTAATCAAGAAATGATAACTAAATTTCTTGCTGTTAAATATTATGGTCAAAGCAAAACTGATGTTAAAGCGGAACATTTAGAAAATAGGTTTAAATTAATAGAGTTGGGACAGTTTGACCCAAATGCAATAGGTAAATAATATGAATGACGGACAAGGTAGATTTGGCGGAGATATGGATCGTAATGAAGTTGAAATGGATCTCAACAAATTTATGGCTATGATTCAAGAAATTTCAGCTTTAAAAGATAAAATCAGGGATCTTGAAGCACCTGATAAAATAA
>CAZQBE010000196.1:0-5087 GCA_964591595.1 uncultured Flavobacteriaceae bacterium | reverse complement strand
TAATGTAAATCACACTTTATCATGACAAAATTAAGAATTTTACTTTAAATACTTAGGAATTTCACAAACAGGAATAGCAATCATTTTGTGTTTATTGGCTGAATTATAGCGTTTAAAGATGCTGAATACTTCTTTTTCACGACCTTTAAAATTGTCAATATTTTTTCCTTGAGCATCCATTTGCATTGCCCATTCCAACTCGTCATAGTTAGCACCAATTTGATCTTCGTCTGTTCTATCATCTCCCCAAAGCCCATCTGTAGGAGCTGCATCAATAATTTCTTGATTGATTCCTAGGTGTTTAGCAATGGTGTAAACTTCAGATTTATACAAATCAGCAATTGGACTTAAATCTACGCCTCCATCACCATACTTTGTGTAAAATCCTATACCAAAATCTTCAACTTTATTTCCTGTTCCAGCAACTAAATATTTATGTAATGCTGCAAAGTAATACAATGTTGTCATTCGTAATCGGGCTCGCGTATTTGCCAGTGACATAAATCGTTCTTCTTCATTTTTAACAGTTGGCAAAACATCAATTAAATTATCAAAAACAGGCGATAGTTCAACTTCAATAGTATTTATATTTGTAAAATTATCCTTGAGCCAATTAATATGGTTTATGGCTCTACTTACTTGAGATTTAGCTTGATGTATGGGCATTTCAACACACAAAAGATCTAAACCTGTTTTAGCGCATAAGGCAGAAGTAACTGCAGAATCGATACCTCCTGAAATTCCAATAACAAATCCATTAACTTTAGCCGATGTTGCATAATCCTTAAGCCAATTTACAATGTGGTCAATAACTTTTTCAGTATTCATTAATTGCGGATTTTATTATAAAGAATGGTACATTTGCTAAACAAAAATAAGCATTAGAGTAATTAATAAAAATTAATATCGTTTAAGTTTGATAACTTCTTTATATGAATAAATTTCTTAGTATTATTATCGTGGCTGCATCTTTTACATTGTCATGTAAAACAGATAGTAAATTAGAGTATGAAATATCTAAAATTGATACTGAAGTTACTATTGAGAGGTTTGATCAGCTTTTTGCAAATGCAAAACCAAATGACTTACAACAATTAAAGAAAGCGTATCCTTTTATGTTCTCTAAACGCTATAATGATTCTGTGTGGATTAACAGGCTAAATGACACCTTACAAAAACAATTAAATGCAGAAGTAAATAAAATTCATGGTGATTTTGCACAAAACAAAGAAGAGATTCAAGACCTATTTCGGCATTTAAAATATTACTATAAAACGTTTAAGACACCAAGAGTAATTACGGTAATTTCGGATGTAGATTATAGAAATAAGGTTATAGTTACAGACTCTATGACACTTATTGCTTTAGATACATATTTAGGAACAAACCATTTTTTTTATTATGATATTTACGAGTATATAAAGCAAAATATGAAACCTTCTCAAATCGTTCCAGATTTAGCAACACAATATGCACAACAATATATTTCCCAGCCTAGACGAAAAACACTTTTAGACGAAATGATTTATTTTGGAAAAATATTATATTTTAAAGATGTAATGCTTCCAAATATTTCTGACCAAGAAAAAATGGGTTACACCAAAGCACAATTAGATTGGGCACAAGATAACGAAAGCAATATTTGGCGGCACTTTGTAGAAAAGGAGTTCTTATTTAGTACAGACTCAAAATTGGCTTCACGATTTATAAATCCAGCCCCTTTTTCTAAGTTTAATTTAGAGTTAGATGGTGAATCTCCTGGGCGATTAGGACAATATATAGGTTGGCAAATTGTAAAGTCTTATGCCAAGAATAACGATATTTCTTTGCAAGACATATTGAATATGAATGCCGAAGACATTTTTAATAGATCAAAATTTAAACCACGCAAATAATGGCAAAAACTATAACTTCAAAAATTGAGCTTAATGTAGCACTTGACGAGAATCGTGTGCCGGAAAAATTATCATGGACAGCACCAGATGGAGGTATAAATAATGCGGAAGCTAAAGCAATGCTACTCTCAGTTTGGGATCATAAGGCAAAGGAGGCTTTGCGAGTAGATTTGTGGACTAAAGATATGCCTGTTGATGAAATGAAAGTGTTTTTTCACCAAACGCTAGTTGCCATGAGTGATACTTTTTATCGCGCCACACAAGACGAAAAAATGACAGCTACAATGAAAGATTTTTGTGATTATTTTGCTGAAAAATTGAAGTTGAAATGATCAATCATTTAAGCTGTTAAAATTTTCTAATTTTTACTTTATAATTATATAGTTTTCTATTTATTCGTTGTTTTAAGCATTCTTCCTGCAAGTATTGCAAGCGGCAATTTTGTAATGACAACTAAAAAGAAAGAAGCCAGTGCTAATTTCCAAGGAATAAAACCTGAATTTGCAATTGCAAAATAGGTTGTAATGCCTCCTACCAAACTAACAAATATACCAACTCGAATTGAGTTTAAAATTGTTGAATAGGAATCTGTTTTTAAAGCAGTGCACAACCAAGCAATTGCAAATCCATAAAGAAAATCTGGAGCTAATGAAAATATATCACTCCAAATTTTTTCTCGCCAAGCAACTTTAGGTAATACTTCACCAACTTGAACCCACAAATCTTTCAGTAATATGTTATTGCCTAACCATCCAGTAACATTTAGTAGGAAACCTACCAATAAACCCACTAGTAAAATTTTGAGAGTACTCACTTTATCATTGCCTTGTATATTCTTTCTTGTTTGTTGTTTCTCCATATCGTTTTTTTTAAAAGCCTTTATTTCAATTCTTGATCAATAAGACGCAAAACAGAATCACATTTGCTTATTAAATCATTATAATAGGCATTGCTTGTTCTTTGATTCCCTCTTTCTTCAATCCATTCCAATTATTTATTGAGAGCGCAATTAAAATCCCAATAACCACAAGAATAATTTCACCAATAGCATATTTAAGGTATTTTCCAGTATTATTTCTCTCCATCAGGTCGTATCGTATTTTTCTAAAGAATTTTATCATTGGCTGGTTTGATTAATGAAAGATAATAAATTACAATTTAAACATATTTAAGTATCTTTATACAAACACCAACCAAGATGGATAAAAGAGACTTTATTAAAAAACTTAGCTTAGCAACTTTAGCAGCACCATTGTCTGTAAATGCTTTGGATAAATGGCTTATTGAGTTTCAACATTTGCCTATTGATACATTGTCAACTACTGAGGATTTTTGGTTAAAAGTGCGGCAAGATTACAAACTAAAACCAGACTATATTAATCTGGAAAGTGGTTACTACAACACTATACCAACACCAACATTAAATGCTTTACAAGAGCATATAAAAATGGTAAACTATGAAGGCTCCTACTATATGCGAACTGTGCAATGGAAAAACAAAAAACGTATGGCGCAAAAGTTGGCCGAAGTTGTTGGCTGTAATTCTAAAAACGTCATAATTACAAGAAATACTACAGAGTCTTTAGATTTGGTTATTAAAGGATTCCCTTGGAAAAAAGGAGACGAAGCTATTTTTGCAAAACAAGATTATGGAGCCATGAAAAATATGTTTGCTCAAGTTTCCAAGCGTTATGGTGTGGTTAATACAATAGTTTCTGTGCCTAATCATCCAGCATCAGATGAAGAGATTGTTAAGCTGTATGCCAATGCCATTACACCAAGTACAAAACTACTCATGGTGTGCCATATGATTAATATTACAGGACACATTTTACCAATTAAAAAAATATGCCAAATGGCACATAGTAAAGGTGTACAAGTGATGGTTGATGGCGCACATTGTGTAGGTCATTTTAAATTTAACATTGAAGATTTAGAGTGCGATTATTATGGATCTAGTTTACATAAATGGTTAGCAGTTCCGTTAGGAACAGGAATGTTATATGTTAACGATAAACATATAGATACTTTATGGCCAATTTTTGCTGAATTTAATCGAGAACCTGGAGATATATCTCGATTAAACCATACAGGAACTCATCCTGTATATCATGATTTAAGTATTGAAAATGCCATTGATTATTATAATATGCTTGGTGGCGAACGCAAAGAAGCACGTTTACGATATTTGAAAGAGTATTGGGTTTCGCAAGTTCGGAATCATCCAAATATTAATGTCAACACTCCAATTGAAACCCATAAATCGTGTGGTATTGCAAATGTTGGAATTAAAAGTATAAAGCCTTCCGAATTGGCAAAACGATTAATGGATGAATATAACATATTTACGGTTGCTATAGATTATGCCAATGTAAAAGGCTGTCGTATTACACCAAATGTTTTTACACTCACTAAAGAATTGGATGTATTTATTAATGCGCTAAAGGAAATGGCATCTTAATACTTATCTTTCATTTATCTTGTTAGAATCTAGTTTAATAAAGATAAATAGAAGTAAAGTAAATCCCCAAAGACCAGAGCCACCATAACTAAAAAACGGTAATGGAATGCCTATTGTTGGTATTAATCCCATAACCATGCCGATATTAATCAAAAAATGAAAGAATAATATTGACGCAACTCCATAACCATAAACACGACTAAATTGTGATTTTTGTAATTCGGCGAGATAGAGAATCCTTATTAATAGTAATACAAATAAGAGGACTACAAAACTACTTCCTAAAAATCCCCATTCTTCACCAACTGTACTAAAAATATAATCTGTATGTTGTTCGGGTACAAACTTTCCAATAGTTCTTGTGCCTTCTAAAAATCCTTTACCAGTAATACGTCCAGAACTGATGGCTTTTTCAGATTCATTTAAATTGTACAAAATGGTTTTCTTCATTTGCTCCAATTTTGCTGAGTCTGTTTCAAGACGCATCCATAAACTAATTCTATCTTGTTGATGTGGTTGGAGTATATTATTGTAAAAAAAGTGTACTCCAAATGAAAAGGCAATACAAATAAGTGTCAAAAATATAGGCTGTAAAATAGATTTGCGTTTCTTTTTAATAAAGAAATGATGTCCAAATATTAATAATGCAGCAATAATTGAAGTGGTTAGTAGTGAAAATTTTAGTGACAAAACAGCAATTATCAAAATTGCTAAACCAATAAATAAATAAA
>CAZQBE010000195.1:0-5093 GCA_964591595.1 uncultured Flavobacteriaceae bacterium | reverse complement strand
CTTTTTATTAAACCGCAAGCACGAACTTCTAGAAATCTTAATATATATTCGTCCTTTATTATTCTTGGCTTTATAACAAGCATTGTTTTTGAAGGAATTATTGAAAATAAGGATATTATTGGCTCGTCAACAAGTTTTATCTTAGTTTTATTTTGGATAACTTATGTTGCTTGGTACTCTGTTTTTGAAAAACGTGATACTACCGTTTTAAAAGTTGGAAATAAACTACCTATTTTTACACTTGAAAATACTAATAAAAACAAAACAATTTCAGAAATTTTTCTTGGTAACCCTTCTATTTATCTATTTTATCGGGGTAACTGGTGTCCCTTATGTATGGCACAAATAAAAGAGATTGCTGCGCAATACAAGGAACTTGAAAAAAAAGGCGTAAATATGATTTTAATAAGTCCCCAACCACACAAATTCTCTACATCGCTAGCTAAGAAATATAATCTTGGATTTCATTTTTTAACTGACATCAAAAACAAAGTCGCTAAACAATTGGGAATTTTTTCTAAAAATGGCATTCCTGCGGGATTTCAAGCTCTAGGATACGATAGTGATACTGTTTTACCTACCGTTATTATTACAGATGCATTAGGAAAAATTGTATTTGCAGACCTTACAGATAATTACAGAGTGCGTCCAGAACCAGAAACCTTTTTGAAGGTGATTGATGAATTAGGTTAAAGAACTAAATACCAAGAATTTTAATTAAATTTTTAGTACTTTTAGAACTAAGTAATTTTTTGCTACTTCATTAAATTTTGGTATTATGAATAATGTATTATTATCATTACTAATGGTTGTTTCATTTACAACTATTTCAATGTCTCAAGAAAAAACAACTGAAAAACTTAACGGACAACTGTTACAAAAAAACAGAGTTACAAAAGATGGTGTCTATTATGGCAGAGTAGCTTTAAAGCAAAATGCAGGAAAAAGAAAACCTAATACTTTTAAAGGTGTAAAATTAGTGATAAGAGTTAGAGCTACTAAAAGAATTATTGCCAGAACCACAACAGACGCCTCTGGAAACTTTAAATTTAATAACATGACTATCCGTAAAGGATTAGAAATAGGATGGTCTTCAGGAACTCAAGCTAGTGCTCCAATAGGTGAAGATGGCTGTTATGAAATATTACCTTATGATCACACTACATTAGAACCTATTGAGGAATGTGATGATTCGGAATTGGTGTTACGTGTAGGGTTAAGTAACTGTAAAAAGGCACCTTGTCCATGGGAGATAAAGGGTAAAAGATTTTAGAAAATTAGATGCACATACTAGTTTCCATATTTTAAATTAATCTAAATACCCCATCTTTTTCATCCAATCGTTATTATACATTTTGCCAACATAACGACTACCATGATTATGAAATAGAACTATAAAACACAACCAGAATAAGAAACCTTTATAAAGGTTATTGATGAGTTAAAGTAAGATTTAAATACTTACTTACGACAAAAAAGTTAACTTGTTTTCCAAACAGTAATTTTATAATCGAATATCTTTACTCATGAGTATCAGTTTTATAATTTATAAAAAATAATGGTATTTAAAACACTTGAACTTAAAAGTCCATTAGACAAATTTATTGAGTCTATTTTCTATTTTAAACACTTTTTACCTGAGCATTCTATAGAGCGTGTAGTACCAACTGGACATGTTTTTATCATTTTTGAGCTGGATGGAATCCAGAGAAATACATTTAACAATAAAACTTTAAAGCCAAACGGAACTTTTAGTAATGTATGGGTTTCTGGAGCGCATAAAAACTACCTTTCCATTTCTGCTCATCAAGACTCTGAAATGTTTGTTATTCAATTTAAACCTTTTGGTGCTTATCCTTTTTTTCAATTTCCTATTTATGAATTAAATGACAAAGTGATTCCTGCTCAAGAAATTTTTGGAAAAGAAATTTTGGATTTACGTCAGCTAGTTTTAAATAGACCAACTCCAACTGAAAAATTTAATCTTGTAGAAAATTGGTTAAAAAGCAAATTAGATATTACAAAGTATCCAGATAAAACATTGATGTTAACCATAAATCAGTTTATAAATCAACCATTATCAAATCATAATACTATTGTAAACGCATACCCTAAAACACAAAAGCATTTAATTAGCCAATTCAAAAAATTCTGTGGTCATACTCCTAAAGTATTTCATAGAATATTTAGATTTAATGATATCTTACAGCAAATTAATAACGAACAGCAAATTAGTTGGTCGCAAATAGCATATCTATCTGGTTATGCAGATCAATCCCATTTTATAAAAGAATTTAAAGAGTTTTCAGGTTTTAATCCTCAAGAGTTTATTAAACACGAATTTAATAAAGGAGAAACCAATTTTTTCCCATTAAACAGACAAGGTTAATTTTTTACTATATAATGTTTGCTTATTTTTCTTACTTTGTATTTCTAAATAAATTGTCATGAGAAGAATCAATTTTATACTATTATTTACTTTGTCTTCTGGACTACTATTTGCACAAAATAATACTAGTGAAGCTACAAAGAGAGTAACAACTATTATTGATTCTACTTATGCTAACGAATTGGTATTAATTCAAAAGTTTGATGTAAGAGTTCCTATTGATTCGGTTTGGAATGCCTATACTACAAAAAAAGGTTGGGTATCGGCATTTGTACCTTTAGCAGAAGTAGATTTTAAAATTAATGGCACTATAAAAACTAGCTATAATAAAGAAGCAATAATTGGAGACAGTACAACTATAGTTCTTCACATTCTTAATTATATACCAAAAAAACTCATTACACTTCAGGCTGAATTATCAAGTCACTTTCCAGATTTTATGAAAGCAGACGAAAAAAACCTTTATAATCTTGTTTATTTTGAAGCTATTGAACCATCATTAACAAGAGTAACTTCTTACGGAATTGGGTATAGAAATAATGAAAAATATATTTCTCTTCTAAAATTCTTTATCGCTGGCAACGAAATGTCTTATTTAAATCTTATTTCATATTTAGAAACTGGAGAACCTATAAAACATTAAACTATATGTAGTTTCCTTTAAAAAAAATCAATAAAACGATTAATCTAAATACCCCATTTTCTTCATCCAATCATTGTTAAACATTTTACCTACATAACGACTACCATGATCGTGAAATAACACCACAACTACATCGTCTTTTGTAAAATGCTCTTTAAGTTGTAATAGTCCTTTTATAGCTGCTCCAGCAGAGTTGCCTAAAAACATACCTTCTTCTTTGGCAAGACGTTGTGTGTAAACAGCAGCATCCTTATCAGTAACTTTAGTAAAACCATCAATTATAGAAAAATCTACATTTTTTGGTAAAATATCTTCGCCTATACCTTCGGTAACATACGGATATATCTCATTTTCATCGAATATACCTGTCTCGTGGTATTTTTTAAATACACTTCCATACGTATCAATTCCCCAAATTTTAATATCAGGATTTTGTTCTTTTAAATATTTACCAATTCCAGAAACAGTGCCACCAGTCCCAACTCCAACTACAAAATGTGTTACCTTACCATCGGTTTGATTCCAAATTTCTGGTCCTGTACTTTGGTAATGCGCTTTAGCATTACTCGGATTATCGTATTGATTTACATACCACGAATTTGGTGTTTCTTCACCTAATCGTTTTGATACTGAATAATAAGAACGAGGATCATCTGGTTCAACATCTGTTGGGCAAACAACAACCTCAGCACCTACAGCTCTAAGAATATCCATCTTTTCTTTAGATTGTTTGTCACTAATCACAAAAATGCATTTATATCCTTTAACAATAGCAGCTAATGCTAAACCCATTCCTGTATTACCAGAAGTGCCTTCAATAATAGTTCCTCCAGGTTTTAAGCGTCTATCAGCTTCGGCGTCTTCAATCATGGTAAGTGCCATTCGGTCTTTTACTGAATTCCCAGGGTTAAAGGTTTCATATTTTGCCAGTACCAAACACGGTAAATCTTCGACCAATTTATTTAATTTTACTAAAGGTGTATTCCCAATTGTTTCTAGTATATTTTTTGCGTATTCCATAGTTTGCAAAAATACATAAGTGCTTTTAAAAAAATTATAAATGTGTTCAAAAATCCGCTCCCCTTAACGGTATTTTTAACCATTTTAACTTTTAAATATTTCAAATCACCTTAACTAAATTACATTCTATCGAAAAATAGACTGATTATCAATGATTTACCAAAATATCTTTTAATATTACATCTGTTAACCCCAAAAATACTATATCATGAAATCTAAAAATTTCCTTACCATTACTTTAGCTATTGGTTTAATTGCAGGAGCTTCAGCTTTTAAAGTTGATGTGTGTCATAATGTAGATCATAATCCTGTAACAATTAATATTGCACTACCTGCTGCAATTTCACATTTAATTCAACATTCTGAAGATAGTCTAGGTAGCTGTGAAACCGATAAAGGAGAAACAGAAGAGCCTCAAAAATAATTAATATCAATTTTATATATAAAAGGATTTAAGTAAAAAACTTAGATCCTTTTTTTTATTCAAACCGCATGGCTTTAACAGGAGATATTTTAGTTATAAGGTATGAGGGTACTAAAAGCATTATTAAGCATAATACAAATGTGCCAATATTAAGTGCTATAATATAACCTATATTTATGTAAACTGGCACTTGGGTTACATAATAAACACTTGGGTCTAGTGGGAATAATTCAAATTTCTGTTGCACAAATAACATGGCTAAACTTATTAAGTTTCCCCAAAATAATCCTAATACAATAAGGTATGAAGCGTTATATAGAAACAGTTTTCTAATACTCCAATTGTTACTTCCTAATGCCTTTAAAACACCTATCATTTGAGTACGCTCTAAAATTAAAACCAACAAAGCCGTAATCATATTAATCCCTGCCACGATAATCATAATCCCAATTATGCCATAAATATTCTGATCAAAAATACCAATCCACTCAAAAATTGAAGCATATTTTTGTGTTACCGTTTCCGTATTCAATGTCGATGGTGTATTTTGATAAATCTCAGCTCCTTTAGCTTCTAGCTGTGTATAATCATCTATAAACACTTCAAAATTTCCTATT
>CAZQBE010000194.1:0-5101 GCA_964591595.1 uncultured Flavobacteriaceae bacterium | reverse complement strand
ATATGTTTTATATGAATAAAGAATTAACAGTAAAACAAAAGACTTTCCTTGAAAACTTAATTGAGTGTAATGGAAATGCAAAGCAAGCCGCTGAAATTGCAGGTTATGCGGAGGGATCGTACACATCTGTAGTCAAAAGCCTAAAAAAAGAAATACTAGATATTACTGAAGGAATACTGGCTCAGAACGCTCCTAAAGCAGCTTTAAAGCTCGTTAACATTATGGATAGTAATCAGCCTATACCACAGGCTAATATTCGTCTACAGGCTGCACAGACGCTTCTAGACCGTGTTGGAGTATCTAAGACAGATAAACTTAATTTAAATGTTGAAGGTGGTAACGGTATATTTATATTACCAGCAAAACAAGAGACTGTAATAGAAGGTGAGTATGAAGAGGCGCACCAGTAGTACTATTCCTTTTGGTTATAAACTTACTGAAGAAAATACTTTAGAAGAAATACCAGAAGAAAAGCAAGCATTAGAAAAGATGGTATCATTAGTTAAAAATAAATCTATTTCTTTGCGTGAAGGTGCTACATGGTTAGAGTACGAAACAGGACGTTATATATCGCATATGGGATTAAAACAAATAGCAGACAAACATGAATGATTGGGAGGTTAACCCAGATGCATATCTTCGGAATCCTGAGTCGGGCGAATTACTACTCAAGGCTGACGGAACTCCGAAGAAAAAACCGGGCCGTCCAAAAGGTTCAAAAGGCAGAGCTTACAACTACCACTCAGAAACAAAAGCAAAGCTTGCCGCAAGACGGACAGTTAAAAACAAAGAAAAAAAGTTAGCGCAGGTACGCACTCAACTAAGAAAGAAAGAAGAGTCGTTAGAGAAGTCCAAGACATCTTTACAAAAGATAGAAGGGACAGAAGCTAAAACAGCAGGTAAGATTGTTGACAATATTGATGACTTACCAGAATCTCTAAAGACGGTGGCAGAAGAGAATGTCATATTTAGTCCTAATGATGGGCCACAAACAGACTTTCTAGCCGCTTCTGAAACAGATGTTCTTTATGGTGGTGCGGCTGGAGGAGGCAAGTCCTATGCGATGTTAGTAGATCCACTACGTTTCGCACATCGGGCAGCGCATAGAGCATTAATCCTGCGGCGTTCTATGCCAGAGTTACGTGAGATTATTGACAAGTCACGAGAACTCTACCCGAAAGCCTTTCCCGGTTCTAAGTATAAAGAAGTAGAGAAGTTATGGAACTTCCCATCGGGAGCTAAAGTAGAATTTGGATTCTTAGAACGTGATGCAGATGTATATCGTTACCAAGGACAAGCATATAGTTGGATTGGTTTTGATGAGATTACACACCTACCGACTGAATTTTCTTGGAACTATTTAGCATCACGTTTACGTACAACAGATAGTAGTATAACACCATATATGCGTTGTACAGCAAACCCCGGTGGAATAGGCGCACATTGGGTAAAAAAGCGTTATGTTTCTCCATATCCACCTAATGAATCATTTAGAGGTGACGATGGTTTAACACGTAAGTTTATACCAGCTAGATTAATGGATAACCCTTATTTAGCGCAGGATGGTCGATATGAACAGATGCTTAAAGCGTTACCGCCAACTCAGCGTAGACAATTACTTGAAGGTGATTGGGACGTTGCAGAAGGTGCAGCATTTACAGAGTTTGACCGCAATTTACATATAGTTGAGCCTTTTGAAATTCCGCTACACTGGGAACGTATTAAAGGTATTGACTATGGTTATGCAAGCGAATCAGCTTGCGTTTGGGGTGCTTTAGATCCTAGTGATGGCACTCTTATTATCTATCGTGAACTATATCGTAAAGGTATGTTAGCGACAGAATTAGCTACCACTCTTATGCAAATGGAAGCATATGATCCGTTGAGTGTACCCGGAGTATTGGATACAGCTTGTTGGTCAAGGACAGGAATGACCGGGCCAACCGTAGGAGAAACACTTGTTAAGGCAGGACATAAACTAAGACGAGCAGATAAAAATAGAGTAGCAGGTAAGGTTCAGATACACGAATACTTAAAGACACAAATGAGTGGAAGACCAAGATTACAGATTTTTAATTCTTGTCCAAACTTGATTCGTGAATTACAAAGTATTCCTCTGGACAAAAATAATCCTGAAGATGTTGACACGCATGCTTCGGATCACGCATACGATGCATTAAGATATTTGATTATGTCAAGACCAAGAATCAATGATCCAATAAGTCAAATGCGAAACTTTAAAAGAGAAATTAACTTTCAACCTTCCGATTCAATATTTGGGTATTAATATGAAAAAAAGAAATAAGTATCAAGCTGGTAGTCTTGTAATGTCTAAAAATGTAAAAAATTTAGAATCTGAATTTAGTGTAACTGATAATCCTAGAGAAACTAAAAGTACTCAAAGGATTGCAAAAGGTAAAGTTTCTGTTCCTCTTGGTGGTGGTGTAACATATACAAGAGAACATTCTAAAGACCTTAATACTAAACAAACAGGATTTTCAAACATATTTACAAAAAAATTAGGTAAAGGAAAAGCCAGTTTAATAGTTAATCCCAAAGTTAAATATGTTGGAGCAAGGTTTGAAATGCCTCTTGGTAAAAAAAATTAATAAACATTTAGGAGAATTCATATGGCAAATCCCGTAGTAGATATTAGAGATTCAGGACGAAGCACAGCAAGCATACATGATGTACGTGCTTTATCCGACAACAACTGTCATTCATGGACATCAGCAACAACAGGTACAATAGCAGTAACAGCAGATGAAACGTATGATGTATCATTTACGCAACCTGCTGACACAATTATTCGTAATTTAATTGCAATACCTGCTGGTAACATTGTTACTGCCGGAGCATCAGGAGATGATGTAGATTTTGATTTAGGTACTGCCGCAGGTGGTGGACAAATCATTGATGAAGAAGCTATTCTTGATGATGGTGGTTCAGCTGTAACATGGACAGCTAATGCACCACTATACATTATTCAAGATTCACATGGTCATGGAGCTAACGCTTTTGTTAGTACTAGCGTTACTGCTGGTGTAGTTGGTGGCCCTGCAACGTCTGAAGCAATTGTAATTGCATCAACATTGTATACGGCTTCTGCTAGAACTTTATATGCACGATTAAAGCCTTTAGCAAATAACCTTACAACAGCAGCTACAACAGTTACATACTTAGTGGAGTTTTTACATCTTGGCGTGTTGCCTGATTAATCAAAACGAAAACAAAGTATTTCGTAAGTTTAACACATATGGCATCTATGTCATATGTGTTATAACTGCTTTCATAATAATACAAGTAATAAAAGTAATATAAATTATGCCTGAAAATACATTTATAGATAATGCTAATAATATTTATTTTGAACCTGTTGAAAATGAAGATGGGCTTAATTTAAAATTAGAAGATGATTTAAAATCTAGACTTGCTGGTTTAATTGAAGCACGTTATGCTTCAGCAGAAATGGCTAGAGAAATAGATGAGCGTAGATGGATTACAGCTTATCATAATTTTCGTGGAATATATCCAAAGAATATTCGTTTTCGTGAATCTGAAAGATCTAGAGTATTTATAAAAATTACCAAGACTAAGGTTCTTGCAGCATTTGGACAATTAGTTGATGTTATATTTGGAACTGGAAAGTTTCCTATAGGAGTTGTTACTACTATTTTACCTGAAGGTGTGGAAGAATATATGCACCTAAGTAATCAAGAAGCCCCAAATATAGAAACAAGTGCTGAAACACCTAGTACATTAACTGATGGAATGACAGCAGATTTATCTATTGGATTTAAAGATGATGGTAAAGTTTTAAAACCCGGAGCTACATTAAGTGGTGGTAAAGGAATATTTGAACAATTTTCAGATCAAGATGAAAATATTTCTTTTGAGTCTGGGCCTAATCAAATACCGGGTATACCAGTAATTTCTCCAGCTAAAGAAGCTGCAAGAAATATGGAAAAACTAATTCACGATCAAATAGATGAATCAAATGGTTCAAGTGAATTACGTAATGCTTTATTTGAGTCTACTCTTTTTGGTACAGGAATTGTTAAAGGCCCATTTAATTTTAATAAAACATTAAATCGTTGGACAGATTCAACTAATGGAAGGGAATATACTCCTGATTATGTACGTGTTCCACGTATAGAATTTGTAAGTATATGGGATTTCTTTCCAGATCCAAATGCTACATCCATTGATGAATGTGAATATATAGTACATAGACATAAATTAAATAAGTCTCAAGTAAGAGCTTTAAGTAAAATGCCTTATTTTAATAAAGATGAAATAAGAGCATCCTTGGCACTTGGGCCAAACTATACCGAAAAAGAATATGAGAATGAATTAAGGGATGCTCAAAAAACTGAAGATTTATCACAATCTAAATATGAAGTATTAGAATATTGGGGTATAATGGATGTTGAGTATGCTAAAGAAATTGGTATGGAACTTTCTCCATCTATAGATGATTTAGATGAAATTCAAATAAATGCTTGGGTATGTAATGGTAAAGTTTTACGTTCAGTTGTAAATCCTTTTTCTCCATCACGACTTCCTTATAATGCTTTTCCGTATGAACGTAACCCATATTCATTCTTTGGTATTGGTGTAGCAGAAAACATGAATGATAGTCAACAGATTATGAATGGTCATGCACGAATGGCTATAGATAATCTAGCATTAAGTGGTTCATTAGTATTTGACATTGACGAGACTATGCTTGTTGGTGGTCAAAGTATGGAAATATATCCCGGCAAGGTATTTAGAAGGCAGTCTGGTATGCCCGGACAGTCAATACATGGTGTTAAATTTCCAAACACATCTACAGAAAACATGATGATGTTTGATAAATTTAGACAGCTTGCAGATGAACAAACAGGTATACCTAGTTATTCGCATGGTATGACAGGTGTACAGAGTATGACAAGAACTGCATCAGGTATGTCAATGCTTCTTGGTGCTGCAAGTCTTAATATAAAAACGGTTGTTAAGAATTTAGATGATTTTCTTTTAAAGCCTTTAGGTCAAGCATACTTTCAATGGAACATGCAATTTTTTGAAGGTGATTTAGATGTTAAAGGTGATTTAGAAA
>CAZQBE010000193.1:0-5151 GCA_964591595.1 uncultured Flavobacteriaceae bacterium | reverse complement strand
CAATTATTTGATTATAATTTTTATAGCCTTTCCCATCTGCTCCTAATCCGTTACGCTTTATTTCGAGAGATTGTGTGGCCTTATGTAGCGCTTCTTGAAAAGAACGACCAATACCCATAACCTCACCAACAGATTTCATTTGTAATCCTAAAGTTCTGTCACTACCTTCAAACTTATCAAAATTCCAACGCGGAATTTTCACAATTACATAATCTAATGTTGGTTCAAACAATCCAGACGTGGATTTGGTAATCTGGTTTTCTAACTCATCCAATGTATAACCTATAGCGAGTTTAACCGCTATTTTTGCAATTGGATAACCCGTTGCTTTACTTGCTAATGCCGAAGAACGTGAAACCCTTGGATTTATTTCTATAGCAATAATGTCTTCATTTTCGTCAGGGCTTACAGCAAATTGCACATTACAACCTCCTGCAAAATCTCCAATACTACGCATCATGTGTATGGCCATATCACGCATTTTCTGATATGTTGTATCGCTTAAAGTCATTGCTGGTGCTACTGTAATAGAATCTCCGGTATGGATTCCCATTGGGTCCATATTTTCAATTGAACAGATAATAACTACATTATCATTGGCATCTCTAAGTAACTCCAACTCGAACTCTTTCCAACCTATAAGTGCTTTATCAATCATTACTTCATGGATTGGAGAAATTTCCAAACCACGCTTTAATAATTCATCAAAATCTTCTTCTTTATACACAAAAGATGCTCCTGCACCTCCCAAAGTAAAGGATGCTCTTATAACCAGAGGAAAACCAAACTCTTGTGCAATCTCCTTTCCACTTAAATAAGAAGTTGCCGTGGCTTGAGGTGCCATTGGCACATTAATAGTTAACATTAACTCTCTAAACTTCTCTCTATCTTCAGTTATATTAATAGCGTCTATATCGACACCTATAATTTCAACGTCGAAATCTTTCCATATGCCCTTCTCATCAGCTTCTATACACAAATTTAAAGCTGTTTGCCCTCCCATTGTTGGTAAAACGGCATCAATTTGTGGGTGCTCTTTTAATATTTGTAAAATAGATTTCGTTGTAAGCGGCAACAAATACACATGATCGGCCATTGCAGGATCGGTCATTATTGTTGCTGGGTTAGAATTTATTAAAACGGTTTCTATTCCATCTTCACGTAATGAACGCAACGCTTGGGTTCCTGAATAATCAAACTCACAAGCTTGCCCTATAACTATTGGTCCAGAGCCTATTATTAAAATGGAATTAAGGTCTTTTCTTTTTGGCATTAGATAGTGTGTTATGTTTTAAATTGTTCAAAAATAGGTATCCATTAAGTATAAAAAAAGGCGTTACGACTAGTAACACCTTTAATATATTAACAATTGTTAATCATTATTTTTTATGATGAAGTTCTGAAGATACAGATAGTTTCTTTCTGCCTTTAGCTCTTCTTCGAGCAAGAACTTTTCTGCCACTTACGGATGCCATTCTTTCTCTAAAACCATGCTTGTTTTTTCTTTTTCTCTTTGATGGTTGAAACGTTCTTTTCATTATACTATATCTTTAAAATCTACTTTTCTTTAATTAAATCTCAGTTTTGTTTTATCTCCTCAAAACTGCGGGCAAATATACAAAGAGTTTTTACTTTGACAAACCTAAAATTAAAAATATTTTGAATTGTTTTTATTACCTTTGCATTCTTAATTATAACAGAAAAAATGTACAACAAAAATATAAAACTATTTATTACCGCTTTAATATTAGCTTATGCTGTTTACCAATTTACCGAAGGTTATATAGGTAATGGCATCATGTATATTCTACTATCTTCAATTTTCATCTTTCTTTACTTTAAAAATGAGTTTATTTTATTGTCTTTTTTAAAGTTACGTAAGCAAGATTTTGAAGGCGCAAAAAAATGGTTGGATAAAATAAAGCACCCCAAATCAGCTCTAACTAAAAAGCAACAAGGGTATTACAATTACTTAAACGGTATTATGGTTTCTCAAACCAATATGAATGAAGCTGAAAAATATTTTAAAAACGCTATTGCTTTAGGTTTGTCTATGGATCATGATTTAGCCATGGCAAAATTAAATTTAGCTGGCATAGCATTTAGCAAGAGACGTAAACAAGAAGCAAATAAGTTGTTAGCCGAAGCGCAAAAGCTAGATAAAAGAAACATGCTTTCAGAACAAATTAAAATGATGAAAGACCAAATGAAGCGTGCTTCTATACCAAATCAGCATTACGGAAGCCCGACATCATCAAGACAAAACAGACGTAGTAGACGTTAATAGTTAAATAAAAAAAGCACTGAAAATTCAGTACTTTTTTATTTAAGGTATAGTATAGTATCCTTCTTTAGGAATTTCTATAAAATATTGTTTCCCAGATTTATTGTTAAGGTGAGCTTCTCGTAACCAAGGATTATGCAGTTTTAGTATTTTATAATTAATGCCAAACTGCTCAGAGAACTTTACAAAATCGGTTACAGTAGTATCTACAGCAACTTTATAAGTTGGTATACTTTTGTAAAGATCTTTGTATCTAAAATTAAAACCATACTTATCTGGATGGTTTAAAATTTCTTTTAAAGCTACAATTCTAAACAAATAGCGTCCAGTTTCTTCGCCTAGTAATAAATCGTAATAATTACTCACACTTTGCTCCTCTAATCGTCTAGAAACACCAGACATACCTGCATTGTACGATGCAGCTGCTAAAGTCCAAGTCCCAAATTTTTCTTTAGCTTTTAAAAGATACTTGCAGGCTACAATTGTAGATTTTTCTAAATTATAACGTTCATCAACATTAGTATTAATTTCTAGACCATTCTCCTTTCCTGTAGTCTTCATTATTTGCCAAAAACCTTTAGCATTTGCTGGAGAAACAGCGTTAGCTAATCCACTTTCAATAACTGCTAGATACTTAAAATCATTAGGAATACCATATTCTTTTAAAATTCGTTCAATGATTGGAAAATACTTATTTGCACGTTTAAACATTAACAATGCATTAGATTGCCAATAGGTGTTTACCAACAATTCTCGGTCCATTCGTTCATGAATATCGGGATTTTTTAATGGTAATGCTTCTCCTGAAAAATCTAAGTTATCAGGAACATTAAGTGCATAAACGTTGTATTCGTTTATAATCTTCTTTTCTAAATTTTCATCGCTTGGAGCATCCTGAACTGCAAAAACTAACAATCCAGCTAAACTTAATAATCCAACGCAAGCCAAAATATTTTTTATTGTCTTCATTTTTATAAAGTTTATTTGCTCTAAATGTAAAAAAAAAAATGATATAGCCTTAAATTTTAACTTAATATGAGCTGAGGTAAATTTTTGTTAAACCATTTATACTTATTAATAATCATAATATGTGTCCCTCCCTTAACGGTAATACAATCATTGATGTTCTTTATTGGAAAAACGGCATCTTTCTCACCATGAATATGAATAACATTAGGCAATGCCTTCTCTTGATCCCAAAATATAACTGTTTTTATCGCCCAATCTAAATATCTTTTATCACTCACGGATAAGTATTTTTTATACAACTCTACCCGTTTAGTAACGGTTTTCCCAAAAGCATATTTTGCCAAAGCTTCCACATTACTTAACAATCGTGTTGGAATCATCCTATAAGCTCCAGTAATTCTGGCTATTTTCATTCGCTTAGGGAGTTCAAATCGTGTTTTAACACTCGATATTATAATCACTTTTTTTAAATGAGTATGCTTACTCATTTCCTGAACTAAAATCCCTCCAAAAGAAACACCTATGAGAACGCTATTTTTATGTGTAACACTTATAAGTACTCTTTTTGCATAACCCTCGATAGTCTCATTAACAACGGGAATAATCCACTCTAACCAGTGTATCTCAAATTGATCTTCAGGCAACTTAATATATTCAAATATTGAAGGGTTAGCTGCCATTCCTGGCATAAAGTAAACATGAATTATATCTTGGTTCATAAACAATTAAGGCTCAATAATATATGGCTGATAACTATTTTTTTTGTAAATTTGCATAGCAAAACTATACAAAATAGTGCTTTCTCCATTGAATAAATAAGACTAATTATGATTGATGCAGCTGAACTTACAGATAATACATTTTTACGTCAATTTCAACTAGAGGTTGATAATGAACTAGCAAAAATTGAATATTCGCTCCAAGATCGAAAGATTTTTTTAACAAAACTTATTGTTCCAGAATGTGTGACGGATGAAACATTTGTTGAAGATTTTTTAAAATTGGTTATGGAAAATATTCAAAAACGCAATATTAGCGTAGTTCCAACGAGTCCTCCAATTGCAAAATTTATTCGCAAGAACAGACGCTACAAAAGCATGCTTCCTGTTGGTGTGAGGATTTAAGACAATACGGTTTCCTCCGCAAAATCAAAACGTACCAAACCATCATCATCTATTTCAGTAAGCTTTATGTTATGTAAAGTATTTACCAATTCTGGATTCCAAGGTGCTTTTACTTTTATATAATTCTCAGTAAAGCCATGGATATATCCATCTTTATTTTCGCTTTCAAACAAGACTGTTCTTTCGCTACCAATTTGACTTTCGTAAAACGCTCTACGTTTTTTTACAGATAAGCCACGTAACATCTTACTACGTTTAGTGCGTATGTTTTTTGGCACAACACCCTTTAAATCTACCGCTTCTGTATTATCACGTTCAGAATACGTAAACACATGCAAGTAAGACACATCAAGCGCATTTAAAAAATTATATGTTTCTAAAAAATGATCATCAGTTTCTCCTGGAAACCCAACAATAACATCTACACCAATGCATGCATGAGACATTACTTCTTTTATTTTCGAAATACGTTCTACATACAATTCACGCAAATAACGACGTTTCATTAACCTTAAAATGTCGTTATGCCCACTTTGTAATGGCACATGAAAATGTGGTACAAATGATTTGCTTTGTGACACAAATTCAATCGTTTCGTTTTTTAATAAATTAGGTTCAATCGATGAGATTCTTAACCGCTCAATACCTTCAACATTATCAAGAGCTTGTACCAACTCTAAAAACGTATGCTCATGTGTTTTGTTACCAAATTCGCCTTTGCCATAATCACCAATATTTACACCGGTGAGAACAATTTCTCTTGTATCCGTTTCT
>CAZQBE010000192.1:0-5165 GCA_964591595.1 uncultured Flavobacteriaceae bacterium | reverse complement strand
TGGTTTGCACAAGGAACCCCAAATAATTCTTCAGGTAATATTGGGATTACTGTTAATGGCTACGCTAATTTAATTCAAAAGGAATTCTTTTGGAGAAATGCTTTAACTACAAATTTAACTTGGGTAAAACTTGATGATAAAGACGACCCAACTGATGACGACAGTTTTAAACCAACAATTGATGTATTTAACATCACTTCACTTTATGGGTGGAATTTAAGCAAAAAATTGGCGGTTTCAGGCTTGATTGAATACCGAACAACACTTTTAAACAACATTAATGATCCTGGATATTTAGATGTTGGAATTGGTGCAACTTGGACTCCTATTACAGATTTAATAGTTGTAATTAATCCTTTAAACCACAACTTTGTGTTTAGTAATGAACGTGTTATTTTTGAATCTTCTTCAGGAGCAAAACTATTAGTCGATTTTACAAAACAAATAAACAATATTAGTTTCAAATCAAACTTTTCAATGTTTCAGAGTTATAAAAGCTCTGACTTTTCAAACTGGACATGGACAAATGCTTTTGGATATACACTATGGAAGATGATTGGCGTAGGTTTTGATTTTGGTTTAAGAAGCAGCAAGCAAGAAGCATTAAATTATGCTATTAATACTTTAGGTGATACCACTGCTACATTTGATACTATTGATAATAGCTTACAAACATTCTGGACTTTAGGACTTAGTTATAGCTTCTAAAACTTTACGGCTTACCAAAAATTCTTTTTTTATGCCTGATTTTAATCATAATCTGGATACAAAAAATGGTTATAAGGGAAACGAGTAATATGAATTTGCTTTACCTCATTATAAACCCGTTTTTTAAAATCTTCTAAATTTTCTTTTTTTAAAGCAGAAATAAATAAAGCATTGTTCCCAATTTTACTCATCCAAGTGTTTTTCCATTCCTGTAATGAATAATTTGCTGTAGTTTTTATCGCTATCAAATCTTCTTCATCAAAAGGCTCTGGAGAATAAGCGTCAATCTTATTAAATACCATTATGGTTGGCTTGTCCGAACTATTAATTTCATTTAAAATTTTATTGACGGATTCTATATGTTCTTCAAAATTAGGATGCGATATATCTACAATATGTAATAATAAATCAGCCTCTCTTACCTCATCTAAAGTGCTTTTAAAAGACTCCACCAATTGTGTCGGCAACTTCCTAATAAACCCAACAGTATCGCTCATTAAAAAAGGTAAATTCTTAATAACAACCTTTCGCACTGTTGTATCGAGTGTAGCAAACAATTTATTTTCGGCAAAGACTTGAGATTTACTAACCACATTCATTAATGTAGATTTTCCAACATTGGTATAACCTACCAAAGCCACACGAACCATTTTACCACGATTGCCTCTCTGCACAGCCATTTGCTTATCAATGTTCTTTATTTTATTTTTAAGTAAAGAAATTTTATCTCGTACAATACGTCTGTCTGTTTCTATTTCAGTTTCTCCTGGACCACGCATTCCAATACCTCCTTTTTGTCTTTCAAGATGTGTCCACATACCTTTTAAACGTGGTAGTAAATATTCGCATTGTGCTAACTCTACTTGGGTTCTTGCATAACTAGTCTGTGCACGTTGTGCAAAAATATCAAGGATTAAATTGGTTCTATCTAATACTTTACATTCTAATATTTTACTTATGTTTCGCTCTTGTGCTGGAGATAATTCGTCATCAAAAATAGCGGTACCAATATCATGTGTTTCTATAAATTGTCTCACATCTTCTATTTTCCCAGTACCAATAAATGTTTTAGGATTAGGCATGTCCATTTTTTGAGTAAATCTCTTTACAACTTCTCCTCCTGCTGTAAATGTTAAAAATTCAAGTTCATCTAAATACTCTGTAGATTTATCTTCATTTTGGTCTCTAGTAATTACACCAACTAAAACTGCTTTTTCTAATGCTATGCTCTTCTTCTCTATCATTACTTAATAGTAAGCTGCAAATGTACAAATTGAAAATTTCTCATATGAAAAAATCCCCTTTTACTATCCTCTTTTAGTTAAAGAATGAAGAAAAAGGAATATTTAATTAATATGTGATAGTTTGTTTTTAGTATTTTAGGCTTGAAAAGACTAATTACAATACTTTATTATTAACCGTTATTATAAAAAAATGCTACTATATCCATTAGAAAAAAATGCCACACACAACTATTTTACCATTGCTTTCTATAATCTTGAAAACTTGTTTGACACTTTTGATGATAAACACACTAGAGATAATGATTTTTTACCATCTTCTGAAAAGCATTGGACACAAAAACGTTATAATAATAAGCTTAAAAAATTAGGGTATACTATCTCAAAGATTGGCACAAAAATCTCCGGCAATTCACCAGCTATTATTGGATTAGCCGAAGTGGAAAACAGACTAGTTGTAGTCGACTTAATAACATCAAAAGGGCTTAAAGATACATCCTATGATATTGTTCATTACGATTCTCCTGATGAACGTGGTATTGATGTCGCCCTTATTTATAATACGAAATACTTTACTGTTGAAGATAGTGAGGTGTTTTCACTAAATCTTTTTGATGAGTTAGGGCAGCGCGACTATACTAGAGATATCTTACTCGTTAAAGGGGTTCTCAATAATGAAAAAATATATGTATTAGTCAATCATTGGCCATCAAGACGTGAAGGTGTAGATGTCTCTGAAAAAAAACGATTAATCGCCTCAGATAAGGTTGCTGAAATTATAGATTTGATAAAACAGAAAGACAAGAATCCAAAGATTATTATTATGGGCGATTTTAATGATAATCCAACAAATAAAAGCATAAAGCAGCTTGTGAACATGTATAATTTATACAATCCTATGGAAGCGTTACTAACCCATTTTAAAGGTAGTTTAAACTTTAAACACCAATGGAATTTGTTTGATCAAATCTTATTTTCGACAAACTTTTTTGAATATAATCCTGAAAAACATAGCTTCTCTAAAGCACATATTTTTGATAGTGAATTTTTAAAGCAATTTAAAGGAAAATATAAAGGGAATCCCTTTAGAACTTTTGTAGGTAAAAAGTACAAAGGCGGTTATAGTGATCACTTCCCTGTATATATTCATTTAAAAAAAGGATAAAAGGTTAAATAAAAACCTGCTAAGTACTTTAACAGGTTTTTTATAATAATTATTTAAAGTGTAGTTTACTCTGAATCTATGCTAATATCGTCTAACTCATAAGTACCATCAAATGCTGCGTCTCCACTTCCTGTATATCTAAATGCAATATGAATTACTCCTGTACCACAAGATAAATCTACAATTCCAGAATCAAACCAAGCGCCAAAGAAATCACTATCTTGCACAATGTAAGCCGCTGGCAAAACACCCCAAGTAGCATTGGTTATATTTGATTCAGTGCCATCCCAATCTGGAGAAAATAACAATTCTAATTCACTTCCGTCTGAAAAGCTATTAGACGATTTAAACATAAACGTTTCACCAGTTTGAGCATCTAAATCTAACGCTGGTGTAATTAACCATGCAATAGAAGTTGCATCATTAGATCTAAACGACCCTATTCTGCAAGATACTCCTAAAGATGAGTTTGTACCTCCTTGTGTAAAGGCTTCAAATCCTTCTGTTCCTTCTTGAATAAAATTAGTCCATCCATTTCCAGAAATTAATGATCCCACAGATTGGCTTTCAAAATCATCTACAAAAATATTATTTGACGCTTGTGAGCTAGCTAAACCGCAATCTAGTTCAATTGGGTCGCAACGGTCAGAATTATCAAAAACGATATCAGCAGTAGTATTAATAACTAATACATTGTTATCATCTCCAAAATCTCGAGTAAATACCCCTTGAATAGAACCTCTTTTTTGTGGAAGTTGCACTGATTTGAAATCGGCAAAAGTGCTTGTTTGAAGTAATATTGTTGAACTACTTAAACAGCTTTCAATAGTTCTGAAGCCATCAAAACTATCGTTTTGTTCACCAGAGAAAGACAGCCCTAATTCATTCCTATTAATTTGTGCATCTTCAAATTGTACTAATGTATTCTCATCAGCTTCAGTTAAATCTCCAATAGCAACTATTTTTGGGGTAAGTGTAGCAACTTCTGGGTCTCTAGTTATAAAATCTCTAAACTCATATTCCTCTAGTTGGTCAATACTATTACCATTTGATTTGCCAATAGTATAAACACCGTTCTCTTCACCAATTGCTAATCCATTCATTTTTATATACACTTTTCTTCCAACCTCATAAGTTTGGTACAAGCCTCTTACATTTATTTGTACATTGAGTCCTAGTCTAGGATCAGCTCCGTCAGTACTTCCATCTACCTTATTTTGAATAATTAACTCTTCGAAAAAGTTTCCAGCTTGATCACTAGACACCACATATCCTTCAATAAATAAAGGGCTCTCATCTATCTCTATTATTGCAATTTGATCTCCATCACTAACTGCTTGTAAATATCTAGATACTAAATTTTGGAATGTAGCATTTGCTGTTATATTTGGATCTGTAACAGTTATGTTTGGAAGCCCAAAATCGTCATCATCTACACAAGATGATATTAATGCCAAAACTGTTAAAACACTAAATAAGGTTAAAATTTTATTTACTTTATTCATGATACTGTTTTTATTTGATATTATTTTTTTCATATTATTTTTTATTAAAATCTAAAATTCAGGTTAAGAAAATAAGTGGTTCCTCGACCATACCAATACTTAGATCCAAAAACTTGAGTATCTAAAGCTTTATCGTCTCTTAACTGTCTGAAATTGGCATTTCTTCCTTGTTCAAAACCTCCTGTTTTATATACCTCATCTAAAAGGTTATTTACACTTGCAAAAAAGCCTATAAAATAGTCTCCAACTTTCCATGATTTTCCTCCAGTAAGGTTTACAACCACATAGTCATCAAATTTTTCTTGTTTTAATAAGCTTCTTGCTAAATCTTCATCGTAATCGTTAAATGTATTTCCGTCAAAATCAGTTGTAAAATTAGATGTCCTCGTTAATGGTGCTACATCAACATAGGTGTTGGTAAAAAAATTTGCTGTTGCTCCAAAAAACCAATAGTTAGGGTCTCTATATTCAAATCCAGCAGAGTAAGCACGTTGTGGTCCTGCTGCAATTTTATAATCTTTTAAATTAGCTTTACCGTAATTTCTA
>CAZQBE010000191.1:0-5172 GCA_964591595.1 uncultured Flavobacteriaceae bacterium | reverse complement strand
ATATAGAAAATAGTAATCCTGAAAATGGTGATGCTGTAGATTTTACTTTAGAACCCAACAAGACTACCTGTAAAAATTGCGAACAGGAACATGAAGCTGGTTTTGAGTTTTGTCCACATTGTGGCCAAAAAACCAATGAAGACCTTACTGTTGGCGTATTGTTTTATAATACGATAAGCAATTATTTTTCGTTTGATGCACGCTTTTTTAAAAGTTTTATTCCATTAATGTTTAGACCAGGTATTTTAGCCAAACGTTTTATTGAAGGCAAGCGTTTGTTGTATTTACATCCTGCACAAATGTATTTATTTATTTCGGTAGTGTTTTTCTTCTTCTTTTCCTTTATAGTAAGGGATCAAGTAGAAGAGTTAGACAAACAACTGGAAAAAGGGTTTACTGAAAAAACTGCCAAAATAGATAGTTTAAGAACACAAGTATTAGACACAACAAAAATAGCGAGTATTACTAAGAGTTTAAAGGATAGCAATATTGTTATTGGAGTAGATGCAGAAGAGCTGCAAGCTCTTGATTCAATAATCGCTACGAAAGCGAATACCACTAATAATAATTTTTCAGGTCTTACTTTTGGCTATGACGGGAAAAAAGTAGATTCACTAATAGCTGCAAAAGCTCCTGTTGAAGCACAATTAAACGCCATGGGAATGGAGGAGGATGCGGGAATCTTTAAACGACGTCTCTATACACAACTGCTTAAATTTCAAACTAACAAAAAAGGAGGCACTATATTGCAAACGTTTTATGATAGTATTCCTATTGCACTATTTGTTTTACTTCCTATTTTTGCGATGCTATTAAAGTTGTTTTTCTGGAGAAGAGGTTCATTTGCCCATCATTTGGTGTTTAGTTTTTATTATTATTCCTTTCTGTTTACAGTGCTATGTATCATTTTATTGGCAAATTTTATATGGGACGTACCAGATTGGGTAGGTTTTCTTATAATGTTGTCGACTTTTTTCTATTTGTTTTTGGCAATCAAACACTTTTACAAACAAGGCGTTTTTGTGAGTTTCTTTAAAACTTGTGTCATTACATTTATGTATATGATATTTGTAATGCCAATTGCTATTGGTGTGATGATGGCAGGTGCGTTTTTGTTTTATTGATTTTTAAAGATTTATAAATCAATTTGTCATGCTGAATTTAGTTCAGCATCTAGTTAATGTGGTAAAAATGCTTAGATCCTGAAACAAGTTCAGGATGACAATATGATAGTGAGTATAATACAAAGGAAATCTTTGTCATGCTGAATTTAGTTCAGCATCTGTATAATAATTTCACACAGAATAAATTTAGTCATGGTTAAACGTGATTATCATAACTATTGGGTTTACATTATTACTAATAAACCTAAAGGTGTTTTATATATTGGCGTTACTGGTGGTATAGACGATTGCATGGAAAGGCATGTAGAAGGTAAAGGAAATAGTTTTGCCTCAAAATATAAGCTTACTCAATTAGTGTGTTTTGAGGAATTTCAATATATAGAAGATGCAATCTCAAGAGAGAAGCAACTTAAGAATTGGCATAGACAATGGAAAATTAATTTGATTGAGAAGGACAATCCAGATTGGAAAAATCTTTGGAGGCCTTTAGATCCTGAAACAAGTTCAGGATGACAGGAGATAGGTCTTGTCAAAAGCATAAAGAAAACCTTGTCATGCTGAATTTATTTCTGCATCTCATCTATTAATATTATAACGCCTAATTTTCCAATTTAGTAAGTACGCTATAACCCATAAGCTTCCCTTTTTTGTTATAAGATTCAGAACGTACCAAACCAATATTTTCAGAGTACCACTCTTTTGATGCACCTTGAACTCTAATCATCATTTTTGTACTTACTTTTTGAGATAGTACAATGCAATTGAAAGTTCCTGCAGGAGTAGTTATATCTTCTTTGGCTTCAACTTTTCTGTCAGTAATTAAAATGGTCATTTTAAACATAGACATACCTCCAGAACCGATTTTTATTTCCAGAGAACCATCATCTAGAGTTGTTCCTGGAGTACTATTCATATCTGGAATTTCAAATTTTGATGCATCAACTTCTACATCCATATTTTCATAAGCCTCTAATGCACCACCATCCATTTTAAAGGCCATATCGAAATCAAATTTGCCATCAATGCATTTCGCTTCAAATATATTTGAATACACTTCTTCTCCCTTTTTATCGTAGGTAACAGTCTTTATTTTAAAAGTAACATCGTTACCATTTTCAACTTTATTAATAAGTTCGTATGCAATTTTGCCAGTTGCCTTACCTTTTGCAGTATAGTTAGTAATTTCCCATGTTGCACCTTTTGCTGTTGGTACATATGGTTTACAATCATTTTGTGAATATCCTAAATGGATTGTTAGAATAAAAATTAAGGCAATTTTGAATAGTCTCATAATGCATATATTTTAACCTCCTAAATATAAGACTATTACATGTATTTTGCGCTATTTAATGGTAGCTTTTTATTGCTATTTTATGAAGACTATAATTTTTCAGCTAAATATTTCCCAGTATAAGAGGACTTGTTTTTAACAAGTTCTTTAGGAGTACCTTGTGCAATAAGATGTCCACCTTTTTCGCCACCATCAGGACCTAGATCTATAATGTAATCGGCGCACTTTATAAGCTCTAAATTGTGTTCTATGACTAGTATAGAATGCCCCTTTTCAATCAACGCATCAAACGATTTTAATAATTTCTTAATATCATGGAAATGAAGACCAGTTGTAGGTTCATCAAAAATAAATAAGGCTTTGTCCTTAGTATTTCCTTTACCTAAAAATGATGCTAGTTTTATGCGTTGTGCCTCACCACCAGAAAGGGTAGAAGAGCTTTGCCCCAAAGTGACGTAACCCAAACCAACATCCTGTAAGGGTTGTAATTTGCCCTTAATTTTTGTTTGATTGTGTGTGTCAAAAAACGCAATAGCATCATCAATGGTCATGTTTAAAATGTCATGAATACTTTTATCTTCAAAGGTAGCCTCAAGGACTTCTTTTTTAAAACGCTTGCCTTTACAGGTTTCGCACTCTAAATGAACGTCTGCCATAAATTGCATTTCTATAGTAACTTCGCCTTCGCCTTTACAAGTTTCGCAACGCCCACCGTCAACATTAAATGAGAAATGTTTGGGTTGATACCCACGTATGAGACTCAGTTTTTGTTTAGCGTATAATGCTCTAATATCATCGTAAGCCTTAATGTAGGTCACAGGATTTGATCGTGAGGAGCGTCCTATAGGGTTTTGATCTACGAACTCAATGTGCTTTACATTACTAAAATTGCCTTCAATAGTAGTGAATTCTCCAGCGCTGTCACCATAGCCACCAATTTCTTTAAGTAGTGCAGGATAGAGTATTTTTTTAACTAAGGTACTTTTTCCACTTCCTGAAACGCCAGTTACCATAGTTAACATTCCTAGTGGAAAGGTAATATCTATATTTTTAAGATTGTGTTCTCTAGCGCCATTAATAGTGACACTATATTTTGAAGTACGTCTGGTTTTTGGAATCTCAATTTTGAGTGTGCCATTCAAATACTTTGCAGTCAACGAATCGGAAGCCAATATATCGTTGTAAGTCCCAGTAGCAACGACATGACCTCCAAGAGTACCAGCTTCAGGACCGATATCTATAATCTCGTCGGCAGCTTTCATAATATCTTCATCATGTTCAACTACGATAACGGTATTGCCTAAATCACGTAAAGATTCTAAAACCGTAATAAGACGTTCTGTATCCCTAGGATGCAAACCAATACTTGGTTCATCTAAAATATACATAGAGCCCACTAAACTACTTCCTAAAGAAGTTGCCAAATTAATACGCTGGCTTTCGCCTCCAGATAAGGTATTAGATTTTCGATTAAGGGTTAGATAATCCAAACCTACATTAGTTAGAAAGGATAAGCGTGTTTGAATTTCTTTTAATAAGCGCTTTGCAATGGTTGCATCGTAATCGCTAAGCTCTAATTGGTTAAAAAAGGATACCAATTTATCCAAGGGCTTTTCTACTAAGTCGGTAATAGTAGCGTTACTAATTTTAACATAATTTGCTTCAATACGTAAACGTTTACCGTGGCAAACATTACATTTTGTTTTACCTCTATAGCGAGAAAGCATAACTCTATTTTGAATTTTATAAGCCTTTGCTTCTAATTCTGCAAAGAAAGAATGTAGTCCTTCAAAATATTCATTTCCATTCCAAATAAGTTGCTTTTGGTCTTCGCTTAATTCAAAATAGGGTTTATGAATTGGAAAATTAAAATGATGTGAGTTATTTACCAATTGATCGCGATACCAACTCATACTTTCACCTCGCCAAGAGAAAATAGCATTCTCGTAGACTGAAAGGCTTGTATTAGGAATTACAAGATTGTCGTCAATACCGATAATATCGCCATAACCTTCGCATTTTGGACAAGCACCATAAGGATTATTAAAGCTAAATAAATGAATATTGGGTTCTAAAAAGGTAATATCATCCAATTCAAAGGTATTACTAAAGTGCTTTAATGTATTATCAGAAAGTGCTTCAATATAACATTCGCCTTTACCTTCAAAAAATGCTGTTTGAATGGCATCAGCCAAACGATTATAAAAATCCTCGTCTTCTTTTACAATAATTCTGTCAACAACAAGAAAACAGTTTTTTGGTATTGTGTTAAAATGTTCAATATCATCAATACGTAGTATATCTTCAGCGACTTTTATTCTAGCATACCCTTGTTGGCTTAATACTTTAAGCTTGTCTTCTATAGATCTGCCATTTTCCAAATGAATAGGAGCAAGGAGAAGCAACCGGTTTCCTTCAGTAAACGTTTTTATATAGTTTAAAACATCGGCTACAGTATCTTTTTTTACTTGCTTTCCAGATTTTGGCGAATAGGTTTTACCAATTCTTGCAAACAACAGTTTTAAGTAATCGTATATTTCTGTAGTTGTACCAACTGTAGAACGTGGATTCGTTGAATTTACTTTTTGCTCAATTGCAATAGCAGGAGCAATTCCTTTAATATAATCTACCTTTGGTTTGTTAAGTCTGCCTAAAAACTGCCTCGCATAACTAGACAAGCTCTCAACATAACGTCGCTGTCCTTCAGCATATAATGTATCAAACGCTAAACTGGATTTTCCAGAACCTGATAATCCC
>CAZQBE010000190.1:0-5191 GCA_964591595.1 uncultured Flavobacteriaceae bacterium | reverse complement strand
CGTTTTATCGCTAATCGTCCTCCATAAAACAGCCCATGCTTTTTTAAAGCTTCAACAGTATAGTGTGAACAAGTGGGTTGAAATCTGCATGTTGCGGGCGTTAAAGGAGAAATCAAGGTTTGATAAACCTTAACTAAAAAGATGAATGGAAAAATCAATATCTTTTTCATTTTATTAGAATAACACAACTGCTAATTAGTCGAAAATGTTGTACCATCTTTACCATCTTTTAACTGAATCCCAACCGCCAATAACTCATCTCTAATTTTATCGGATAGAGCAAAGTCTTTGTTAGCTCTGGCTTCAGCACGCATTTTGATAAGGACTTCAACGGCGTCAGATAACTTTTCTGAACCATCGCCATTACAACTGTCAATGTTTTGTAAGCCTAAAACATCAAACACAAAATTATGAATAGTCTTGGTTAAAACGTCTATTTTTTTTTGTGTTATTGAAGCTTTTCCATCTTTAACTTGATTGATGAATTTTACAGCACTAAATAATTCGGCAATTAAAATAGGTGTGTTAAAATCATCATTCATTGCGTTATAGCAATTGGCTTTCCATGCTTCAACATCAAAAGTGGAAGTATCAGATACTTTAAGTTTTGGTAAAATATTAATGGTATCCATTAATTTATTAAATCCTTTTTCGGAAGCTAAAAGAGCATCATTAGAAAAATCTAAAATGCTTCTATAATGTGCTTGAAGCATAAAAAATCGAACAACGCTTGCAGAAAATGGTTTACTTAAATGTTCACTTTCTCCAGTAAAAAAGTCATTTGGCAAGATATAGTTCCCAGTGGATTTTGCCATTTTTTGACCATTAAGAGTAAGCATATTGGCGTGCATCCAAGTGTTTACAGGACTTATGTCGTTACTAGCTTCAGCTTGTGCAATTTCACATTCGTGATGTGGGAATTTTAAATCCATTCCACCGCCATGAATATCAAATTGTTCTCCTAAATATTTTGTACTCATTGCAGTACACTCTAAATGCCAACCTGGGAAACCATCACTCCAAGGCGAAGGCCAACGCATAATATGTTGTGGTTCGGCTTTTTTCCAAAGGGCAAAATCTTGTGGATTCTTTTTATCCGATTGTCCATCAAGTGCTCTTGTATTGTGAATTAAATCTTCAACATTTCTACCACTTAATTTCCCATAATGGTTTGTTTTGTTGAACTTAAGAACATCAAAATAAACGGAGCCGTTAATTTCGTAAGCGAAACCTTTGTCTAAAATGTCTTTTATAATCTCAATTTGTTCTATGATATGACCAGTAGCAGTTGGCTCTATGCTTGGTGGAAGAAAGTTAAATTTGTTTAGTGTGTTGTGAAAATCTACAGTATACATTTGCACAACTTCCATAGGTTCTATTTTTTCTAAACGAGCTTTTTTTGCAATTCTATCTTCACCTTCATCAGCATCATTTTCTAAATGCCCTGCATCTGTAATATTTCTTACATAGCGTATTTTAAAGCCTAAATGTTTAAAATATCGAAAAATCATATCAAACGACATAAACGTTCTTACATTCCCTAAATGTACATTACTATAAACCGTTGGTCCACAAACATACATACCAATATAACCTTCATTAATAGGTATGAACCTTTCTTTTTTACCAGACAGTGAATTGTATATTTTTAAATCTTGATTTTGGTAGAGCTGCATTTTATTTAAATAGGGTTTTGGTTGATCGTTGAAGCTATTTTAAAATGTAGTATCTAATTTAATATAATCTAAAAACTCTCTACGAGTATCTTTATCTTTAAATTTTCCGCCAAATTCACTGGTAACCGTACTACTTTCAATATCTCTAATGCCACGTGAATTTACACATAAATGTTTTGCATCAATAATACAAGCAACATCATCAGTATTCAATACTTTTTGAAGTTCTTCTACAATTTGAATGGTAAGGCGCTCTTGCACTTGTGGACGCTTCGCAAAGTAATCAACGATACGATTCATTTTTGATAAGCCCACTACAGTTCCGTTTGAGATATAGGCAACATGAGCTTTACCAACAATAGGTAATAGGTGATGTTCGCATGTAGAATACACAGTAATGTTCTTTTCAACAAGCATTTCACCATATTTATATTTGTTCTCAAAAGTGGAGGCCTTTGGTTTTTTGTTTGGGTCTAACCCAGCAAAAATTTCTTTCACAAACATTTTAGCAACTCTATTTGGGGTGCCTTTTAAACTGTCATCACTTAAATCTAGACCAAGGGTTTCCATAATGCGCCTAACATCATCTTGAATGATATCAATTTTTTCTTCTTTAGATAAATTGAAAGCATCAGCTCTTAATGGTGTATTTGTAGAGGTGCCAACATGGTTGTCACCTAAGGCATCAAAATCATTTATATCGTTTTCTATTTTCATCTGTTTTCTTTCTATTGTTTTTAATCCTTATAGGTTTTACTATAAAATGTTTTCAATATTAGATTAAATTGGCAACAAAGGTAAGCATTTCCTAAATTTTAGTAATTGAATTAACAAAGTATTAATTTTGTCGAGAATATGTAATAATTTAAAGGATAAATACGTTTAGGTAATCAAAATTGCCTACATTTTGAACCTCAAATGAAATCAGGATTAGATGCCGAAAAAAATACATCATATAATAGCTGTAATCTTTTTATGTATTAGTTTTTTTACGAATGCACAAACAGATAATATTGTAAAATATACAGCAAATATAAAAGCACCATTAACCCATAAAGAAAATGTGCAATTGCAAGAAGTATATGGTGAAATGCTATATGACTATGTTTTAAATAATCCGCAACGTTTAAAGGACATTAAAAATATATTACGGAAGAGAGTTTCTGTTGTAGAAATACCAAATTTTAATAAAGAGGTTGCTTTATTATCCCAAATGCTTTTATTTAATAATTACAATAAAAAATTGCGTAGAAAACGTTTTAATAAAGACACATTTAACCCTTTAAAATATAATTTTGAGTTTTATTCTAAAGGCACAAAGATATATAGAGTAGATCGTACAAATTATTATATAGTTATAAAGCCCCAATACCAACAATAAGCCTGTTTGATGATGAAGAAAATTATTCTTTTAGCCTTTTTAATACATTCGTTTGTTGCCTTTTCACAAGTTGAGATTATGCGAGATGGAAGTGTAACTACATGTTCAGGTACCTTCTATGATTCTGGTGGTGCAACAGCAGATTATAGTAATAATGAATCTTTTACTTTCACCATTTGTCCAGATATTGCTGGAGGACAAGCACAGTTAGAATTTACAACATTTAACCTCCAACAAAATGCAGACTTTATGACCATTTATAATGGTCCAAATACAACGTACGATGTTATTGCAACACTAACAGGTTCTAATAATCCAGGTATAATTACAGCATCTCTTGCATCAATTAGCGGAGGACAACCAAATCCTAATGGTTGTTTAACCATTGTATTTACTAGCGATAATACCACAACAGCTAGTGGTTGGGAAGCTACGATTTCGTGTTTTGAGCCTTGTCAGGATATTGAAGCAATAATAGATAGTACTGTCCCTATTCCTGATGCCGATGGGATTATACGTATTTGTAAAGGTGATCCAATGACCTTTAATGGCAATGGTATATTTTCAGTTAATGGTACAGGAGCTACATACGATTGGGATTTTGGTGATGGTACTACAGGTACAGGAGCAACAACAACAAAAACCTTTACTGATGAAGGGATTTATAATGTAAGTTTGGTTATTACAGATACAAACCCCTTAGGCTGTACAAGTACCAATTTAAGTACACAATATGTATATGTGTCATCTACACCAGATTTTACAGGGACACAAGCTGCTGAAACTACAATCTGTTTGGGTGAAGAAACCACTATTGAAGCTGTAGTTTCACCAGTTTTAGTGGCAGCTAGTTGTGCGAATGGAGGGGAGCAAACTGCTTTGGGTGATGTACAAGGAGTTACGTTTACATCCACTTTAGATTTGAATTGTTTTCAGGGTCAATCTTTTACTGATGTTGCACAATTAGAAAGTATTTGCCTTGTAATTGAACATACTTATATAGGTGATTTAGAGATTACCGTAATTAGCCCAAGTGGAGCACGTGTAGTTTTGATGAATAGAGCTTCACCTCAAACTGCTTCATCATATTTAGGAAATCCAATAACAACTGATGGTACAGGACCAGGAGAAGGTTGGGAATATTGTTTTTCAATGAATGCCACAACGTTTTTGCATGATGGTCCAAAAGTTCAATCTGGAACACCAAATCCATCATTAACAGTAGTAGCAGGAACCTATTTACCAATAGGTAATTTTAATGATTTTTTAGGCAGTACAATAGATGGACTTTGGACACTTGAGATAATAGATCATGAAGCTATAGATGATGGTACCATTTTTAGTTGGTCTTTAAATTTTGACGAAACATTATTATCATCCGATTTTTCGTTTACACCAACCATTATCACAGAAGCGTGGGATGCTGATCCATCCATTACAAATACTGTAGGGAAGACTATTACTGTACAGCCAACAATTGCTGGAACACAGTGCTATAGCTATAGAGTTACAGACGATTTTGGTTGTGAATACACACAACAAGTTTGTATTGAAGTACTGCCAGAGATTGTGCCTATTGTAGCAACACCTTTAGAGGAATGTGATGATGATGTTGCTGATGGTTTAACAACTTTTGATCTTACTTTAAAAGATGCCGAAATTACTGGAAGCAACCCAGACTGGATAGTGTCTTATTTTGAAACTGATGTTAATGCTCAAAATGACACCAACCCAATAAACCCTGCAAATGCATTTACGAATGTATTAAACGGACAAATAATCTATGTAAGAGTAACCGATACTACTACAGGTTGTTTTGGTTTTACAACCTTAACTTTAAATGTTTTGCCAAACCCAGCATCGCTTACCGATGCACCAAATTTAGTATTATGCGATGATACCAATCCAGGTGATAATCAAGAAGTATTTGATTTAACTGTTAACGAAGCATATATTATTGATGGAGAATTAGGAGTTACTGCAATTTATTACGAAGCTATAGCAGATGCACAAGCAAACACAAATGCAATAATAAATACAACTAACTATACTAATTTAAGTTCGCCTCAAACCATTTATGTAAGAGTAACCAATGATACAACAGGATGTTTTACTGTTGTTGATTTTGATATTA
>CAZQBE010000189.1:0-5192 GCA_964591595.1 uncultured Flavobacteriaceae bacterium | reverse complement strand
AAACCAAATCCATCTAATGAATGAATAGTCCACGATGCTATACTCTCGTTCCCAATGTATATATTTGATATCAGCCAAATAACTGCTCCTGCAGGAGCTGCAAAAATAATGGCTCTCCATAGCACTATTACTGTTCTATCGATTAATGAGGTATAGATTGTTTTCCAAAAGCGCGGTGGTCTATATGGTGGTAATTCTAAATTAAACGTTGATATTTCTCCTTTTAATACAGTTTTTGTTAATGCCCAAGACACAAAAAACATGAAAAAAATACCTAAAATAGCAATTCCAATAACAGCAGATAAAGATGCTATTGAAGAAAAGGAATCTGGAACTACGGCTCCAATAAAAATAGTAGCAATTAATATTTGTGTAGGCCAACGTCCATTACATAAAGAAAAATTATTAGTAATAATAGCAATTAAACGTTCTCTAGGGCTGTCAATTATTCTTGTAGCAACTACTCCAGCAGCATTACAGCCAAAACCCATGCTCATCGTTAACGCTTGTTTACCATGTGCTCCAGATTTTTTAAACAAATAATCCATGTTAAAAGCAACTCTAGGCAAATACCCAAAATCTTCGAGAAGCGTAAATAAAGGAAAAAATATAGCCATAGGTGGCAACATTACAGCAATTACCCAAGCTACTGCTAAATACACACCATCAATTAAAAACCCATCCAACCACCAAGGCATTCCAATACTTGTTGCTAAACTTTTTAAAGCTGGATGTATATTATCTAACAATAAATTTGCTAACATTGATGAAGGATAATTAGCTCCTATTATGGTTAACCAAAGAATCACACCTAAAATCAAAAACATTATTGGAAATCCCCAAAATTTACTTGTAACTATCTTATCTATTTTAGAATCTAAACGAAATCGTCTTTTAATAGTATTAGTACTTATAGCTGTATTTGCAATCTCAGAAGCATCCGCATAAATACCTTCTGCTAGTCCATCATGAAAATCATCACCAATTTCCCATCGCAAATCATTAGATAATGCAATTATATGTTCTATAGATTTTTTTTTCATTATTTTAATTTTAAACCAGTTCTCCTTTTCTTAAAGCTTCAATGATATGTGTGTCTCCTTCTAACAATCGGAAAGCAATCCATCTGCTATTTGGAATAATAGGAAATTGCTTTTTTATTTCAGCACTCAAGTTTTTTATAGCCTTTTCTATATTTACTGGAACATTTTTAATTTGATGTGGTTTGCAAATTATTTTTCCTGTTGCAACTTCGTTTATGGTTTGAATTAATTCAGGTATTCCTTTATTAAACCTAGCGCTTGTTGGCACTACTGGAATTCCTAAATTTCTAGCTAAAGTTCGTTCATCTATACTTATGCTACTACGTTTAGCTTCATCCATTAAATTCAAGCACAACACGGCTTTATTGGTTATTTCTAAAATTTGTAACACTAAATTTAGATTTCGTTCTAATCTACTAGCATCAACAACAATAACAGTTACATCTGGTTTTCCGAAAAGAATAAAGTTTCGTGCAACTTCTTCATCTTGTGAAGTAGAAAGCAAAGAATATGTTCCTGGCAAGTCTACTAATTTAAACTTTTGCGAATTGTATTCAAAAGCTCCCTCGGCTCTAGTAACCGTTTTTCCCGGCCAATTTCCTGTATGTTGGCGCAATCCAGTTAAGGCATTAAAAACGGTACTTTTCCCGGTATTAGGGTTTCCTGCCAATGCTACAACAAAGTCAAAATTAAGCGTATTAACTCCCAACTTTTTTAATCCCTTTGCATTAAAATGGACACAGGTATCACAAGCACTATTTCCTTTCTTTTCCACAATTCTAATCTTTTTTAATAAGTATTTTTGATGCTTGATTACGACGTAAAGCAATGGATGTCCCTTTAACCATATAGGCTTTTGGATTTCTCAAAGGGCTTACCAAATCAATACTTATTTCTGTTCCTTTTACAAATCCTAAATCTAATAAGCGTCGCCTATTTTCGCCTCTACTTTCCTTGGAAATTCCTAAAATATGTGCTGTTTCATTTTCTTTAAGGCTAGATAATCTCGCTATATTTTCTTCAATGACTTCATGTTTTTTTAATACAACAACGGTTATATTCGCTGCTACTATAGGTGCGAGTTTAAATGCTTCGCCTTCTGCATAAAAAACAACTCTCTCTTTATTGTTTTCAACAACTCGTATTTGAGAACCAATATGAATATTTTCTGCAATAATTTGCTTATAAATTATATCTGGTTCATCCTCTATATGAACAATTCTTCCTATGGTGTTGGCCTTAAGCGAGGATAAAAATTCTCCCTTCACATCAGCTATTTTACCTAAATTAGTTGGGATAGGGTCTCCATGAGGATCATATAGTGGGTTGCCTAATTGTGTTGCTAATAAATTAGTTTCTTCATAATCCAATTCATGTTCTTTCAATTCGGCCATTTCATGCCATTCCGCTTTATCATACCCCGTTTTTTCGGCTAAATACTTTTCCCAAAGACGATGCACTCTAACAATGCGCAACGCATAATCTCTTCCTATGTTTGTTAGTTTTATAATGTCTCCTTCAAATTGTATTAATTCGTTAATTGACATTTTTTTTACCACATCAACGATAACTCTATCGTTAAACTTTAATGCGCTGGTTAAACCATTTACATTATCTTCTTTGCTAGAATTCTCGCTATGGTATAAATACTTTAAAACATCTTCAATAACAATTCTTTCGTTTAATTTTAAATTATTCCTTATTAACCAAACCAAACCTTTTTTTGGTCTAAATATCAGATATACTAAAGAAGTAATAGCAATAAATATTAATAAGGCGTATGCAGGGTTATATGTATTCATCTTAAATATTTATATATAAATTTTTAGCAGCGTTTTTTGAAATGATTAATTGTTCAGCTTTGCTTTCAATTTTAACAGAATGATCAAAAGGTTCAATGTCTAATACTTTTATGGTATCGCCTAAAGCCAAATTATTTTTGTTTAAATACTTTAGAAATACATCTGAGGAATCCTTAACATGGGTTAATACACCATTATCTCCAATGTTTATTTCCAATAAATTAACCGCATTGTTTTTTACAATGTTCCCATATCTATCTGGAATAGGATCGCCATGAGGATCGTGTGTCGGGAACTCTAAAAAGGCATCTAATTCATCTATCAATTTTTCGGATTTAATATGTTCCAATTGTTCAGCAACATCATGCACTTCATCCCACGAAAAGTTTAGTTTTTCTACAAGAAATAATTCCCAAAGGCGATGCTTCCGAATCACAATGGCTGCAATGGTTTTACCTTTTTTTGTTAGTGAAACACCTTGGTATTTCTTATAGTCTACCATTGCTTTATCGGCTAGTTTTTTAAGCATGTCGGTGACCGAAGATGCTTTAGTACGCATCTTTTCGGCAATGGCATTTGTACTTACAGCAGAGCTTCCCTGCTTACCTAGATGGTAAATGGCTTTTAAATAATTTTCTTCAGATTGTGTAACCAAAATAGTTGTTTTATGGCTACAAATATACAAATATTTACTTAAGTATAAATATTTTTTTAGACAAGCCTAAATATAATGATTCTTTTAGATTTTAAAAATTGTGAAAAATATTTTACAACCTTCTCTTTTGTATTAAAGACAGTCTTTTTATATTTGTAACCATGTATAATGTTGTTTAACTTGGTTATGAAAAATTATTATTCTATTTCTGAAGTTTCAGATATTCTTGGCAAAAGTACAGAGACTTTGAGACGTTGGGATAATACAGGAAAACTACTTGCAACTCGCGAACCAATTAGTGACTACAGAATTTATAATAAAGAGCAATTAAAATTGTTTCCAAGATTTAAAGATTTCATAAATGGCTCTAATTTTAAAGGTAATTTTGTGAAAGCCAAAAAAGCATATTCTGTTTTAGAATTATTTGCTGGAGCTGGCGGTTTAGCCTTAGGTCTTGAAAAATCAGGATTAAATTGTATTGCTTTAAACGAAATTGATAAATGGGCTTGCCAAACTTTAAGAGAAAACAGACCTACTTGGAATGTTTTAGAAGGTGATATTAAAAACTATAATTTTTCAAAATATGAAAACAACGTAGATATTGTAACTGGCGGATTCCCTTGCCAAGCTTTTAGCTATGCTGGAAAAAAATTAGGGCTTAACGATACAAGGGGAACATTATTTTACGAATTTGCACGAGTTGTAAATGAAGTAAAGCCGAAAATTTGTGTTGGCGAAAATGTAAAAGGTTTATTAAGTCACGAAAAAGGAAAAACACTTAAAGGTATGATTTCGGTTTTAGATGAAATTGGCTATAATGTGGTTTCTCCTGTAAAAGTTCTTAAAGCCATTCATTATAATGTACCACAAAAAAGAGAGCGTTTAATTTTAATTGGAATTAGAAAAGATATCGATTTAAAATACGATTATCCTTTACCTTACGATACGATTTACAATTTAAGCGATGCTCTAAAAAAAGGAAAATTGTTTGATTGTAATGTGCCAAAATCTGAAGGTTCAAAATATCCTAAACATAAAAAAGTAGTTTTAGATTTAGTTCCACCAAAAGGATATTGGCGAGATTTACCGCTTCATATTCAGAAAGAATACATGCAAAAAAGTTTTTATTTAGGAGGTGGGAAAACAGGAATGGCAAGGCGAATCGGTTGGGACGAACCTTGTCTGACTTTAACCTGTAGTCCAGCTCAAAAACAAACCGAACGTTGTCATCCTGAAGAAACCAGACCCTTTTCTGTTAGAGAATATGCTCGAATACAAACCTTTCCTGATGAATGGAAATTTAATGGCTCAATCTCACAACAATACAAACAAATTGGAAATGCAGTTCCTGTGAATTTGGCAAAAGAGATTGGTTATTCTTTAGTGAATTTTCTAAATAATTATTATGAAAAACTAAAATCGGAAGACGCTTCAATTTCTTTAGCTAATGTTATATAACCTTGTTTAAAGAAATCTTCTGTTTCTATATTTAAGATTAACACATCTAATTCTTTTACTAACTTCTTGTAGAAATTTGGAAACCCTGTTAAACGATACCAAAAATCTTTTCCTATAATAACAGGATGTTTTTCGTCTATCTTTTTATAATGTTGGCTTAATTGTGATACTTCTCCATAAAGAACTCCTAAAATCAAGTCGCTATTATTCAAATTAATAGCGTTTGTTCTAGCT
>CAZQBE010000188.1:0-5230 GCA_964591595.1 uncultured Flavobacteriaceae bacterium | reverse complement strand
AAAGCGCATTCATGATGGCAAACTTAAAAATATTGGCGCTATTGCGAGTATTTTAGCAGCTGAAATTTTCCAATTAGATATTTTAGCAGCAAGTATTCAAACTATAAAAAATAACGAGACACGATTTGTTATTGTAAAGCGAACAAATTCTGAAATTCCAGAGTATGAAATTAACAAAGCGTCATTAAAGTTTGAGTTAGATCATAAACGAGGAAGTCTAGCGACCATATTAAATGTAATGAGTGATTGCAAATTGAACCTTACAAAAATTCAGTCGTTACCTAAAATTGACATACCTTGGATGTATGCTTTTTTTGTAGATATTACGTTTGAGGACTATAAAGATTATAAAAAAGCAAAAGCTATTATGAGTATTATGGCGCAAGACTTTAAAGTGTTAGGCGAATATAAAAACGGAAAGCTATGATTGAAGTTGCAAATAGATTACATACCGTTGAAGAATATTATTTCTCAAAAAAATTACGGGAAGTGAATATGCTTACAGCTGTAGGAAAGCCTATTATTAATTTAGGTATTGGGAGTCCAGATTTACAACCACCTCAGAAAGTAGTTACAGCTATTACAGAGAGCCTTCAAGAAGCTAATGCGCACAAATATCAGAGCTATCAAGGTATTCCTGAGTTAAGAGAAGCCATGGCTGAGTTTTACCGAGAGCAATTCCAAGTGCATTTGAGTCCCATGACCGAAATTTTACCATTAATGGGAAGTAAAGAAGGAATTATGCATATTTCTATGGCATACTTAAATGAAGGCGATGAAGTGCTCATACCAAATCCAGGTTATCCAACATACGAGTCGGTTACTAAATTAATGGGAGCAAAATCTGTATTTTATGAGTTGGATGAAGCAAATAATTGGTTGCCTAATATTATTGCTTTGGAAAAATTAGATTTAACCAAAGTAAAAATTATGTGGCTTAATTATCCACACATGCCAACTGGAGTTCATGCTAATTATAAAATGTATGAAGAGTTGGTAGGATTTGCTAGACGGAATGATATTTTAATTGTTAATGATAATCCGTATAGTTTTATTTTAAACGATTCTCCCAAAAGTATATTAAAAGTTAAAGGTGCAAAAGAGGTTTGTATTGAACTTAATTCGTTAAGCAAAACATTCAACATGGCAGGTTGGAGAGTAGGTATGGTCATGGGAGATGGAAAACATATTAGCAACATATTAAAAGTAAAAAGTAATATGGATTCAGGAATGTTTTACGGTATTCAAAAAGGAGCTATAGAAGCACTAAAATGTTCAAAGCTTTGGTATTTAAGCTTAAATAGTGTCTACGAGCAACGACGAGAATTAGTGTGGCAATTAGCAGAATCCCTTAACTGTACGTATGATAAAAGTGCATCTGGACTTTTTGTCTGGGCAAAACTGTCTCCTTTTGTTAAAGCTGAAGAATTCATAGATGTAATACTTAAAAACAATCATATTTTTATTACACCAGGAACTGTTTTTGGAAGTAAAGGCGAGGGCTACATAAGATTTTCTTTATGTGCATCGACCGAAGATTTAGAAGAAGCAATAGCAAGAGTAAAATGAAAAATATATACATCATAGGAATTGGGTTAATTGGTGGAAGTCTAGCTTTAAACATTAAAAAGTTGCATCCAGAAGCGATTATTTACGGTATTGATAATAATCCTAAACATTTAGAAGAGGCGCTCTCATTACAAATTATTGATGCAAAGGCTGAAATTGAAGATGTAATAAAAGCCGATTTAGTAGTGTTGTCAATTCCAGTAGACACTTCAGTAATTGAGTTGCCTAAAATACTAGATATGGTTTCTGATAAGACTTTGGTGATAGATGTTGGTTCAACAAAATCTGATATTTGTAAAGTAGTTGATAATCATCCAAAACGCAGAAATTTTCTAGCAACACATCCTATTTCAGGAACTGAGTTTTCAGGACCCAAAGCAGCATTTATAGAGTTGTTGCCTAACAAAACAAATATTATTTGTGAGGTAGAAAAAACAGCGTTTAAACTCCAACAAAAAGCCATCGACTTATTTGTAAATATTGGTATGCGTATTCGTTATATGAATCCCGAAGCACACGATAAACATATTGCATACATGTCACATTTATCACATATTAGTTCGTTTATGTTAGGGAAAACAGTTATCGATAAAGAGAAAAATGAACGCGATATTTTTGATATGGCAGGTAGTGGATTTGAATCTACAGTAAGATTAGCAAAGAGTTCTCCAGAAATGTGGACACCAATTTTTGAACAAAATAAAGTTAATGTCATAGAAACATTAGAAGATTACATTAAAAACCTCACACAATTCAAAGAATTGATGCAGCGAGACGATTTTGAGGCCATTTATAAAGAAATGAAGAACACAAATTATATTAAACAAATTTTAAAAGGAATAGCTTAAAAAACAAGTGCAATGAAAAACAAAAAAGAACTTAGAACGTGGTTAGATAAATTTGGATTAGACCATCCATTGGTAATTGCAGGACCATGTAGTGCAGAAACCGAAGAGCAGGTATTAAAAATCGCACACCAATTAAAAGATAGCGATGCAACGGTTTTACGCGCAGGAATCTGGAAGCCAAGAACGCGTCCAGGAAATTTTGAAGGTGTTGGTGCTTTGGGTTTAAAGTGGATGCAAAAAGCAAAGGAAGAAACAGGAATGTTAATAACCACAGAGGTTGCAAATGCAAATCATGTAGATTTAGCCTTGAAACACGATGTCGATATTTTATGGATTGGTGCACGAACTACAGTTAGCCCCTTTATAGTACAAGAAATTGCTGAAGCTTTAAAAGGGACAGACAAACCTGTATTAATTAAAAACCCTGTAAATCCAGATTTGTCTTTGTGGTTGGGAGCAGTTGAACGTTTTTATACAGCTAATGTTAAAAATTTAGGCGTAATTCATCGCGGATTTTCAACATATGAAAAAACAAGATATCGTAATAATCCAGAATGGCAATTGCCTATAGATTTACAAAATCGTTTTCCAGATTTGCCATTAATTTTAGACCCATCTCATATTGCTGGACGACGCGATATTCTTTTTAATTTATGCCAAACTGCTCTCGATTTAAACTATGATGGTTTAATGGTTGAAACACATCATGATCCTGATAATGCGTGGAGTGATGCTGCACAACAAATTACACCATCAACTTTAATACAGTTTATGGAGGATTTGAAAATTAGAAAAGAATCTTCACCTGAAGCAGATTTTAATAATAGGCTTAATACGATGCGTACACAAATTGATATTGTAGATCATCAACTTATTGAAATGTTAGGTAAACGTATGAAAGTATCGGATGGTATTGGTACACTTAAAAAAGAAAATAATGTATCTGTATTACAATCTAAACGATGGAACGAAATTTTAGGAAAAATGATTTTAGAAGGTGAACAAAATAATTTAAGTGAAGAGTTTGTACTTAGAATGTTTAAGGCCATTCATCAAGAATCAATTAATCATCAGGAAAAAATATTTAGGCAATAAAAAAAGGCTCGCAATTAGCGAGCCTTTTTTAGTTTTTTAGAAAAGTTTTTTATTGTCATTTTGAGCGCAGTTGAAAAATCTCAATTATATTATAATTAATATTTATTTTTTTGAGATTCTTCATTTGCATTCAGGATGACATTTTTGAGGATTTAAAAAGTTAGGTTATTTATTTTTTTTAAAAATATATCGTGTAATAAAAATACCATTACCATCACCTTTTCCAGCATCACTTTCAACAGCACTAGTTATAAATGCGAGTTCCCAACCTTCACTAATCATAGTATTAATTTTTGAAGATATTACAGCATCGTTTGCAGCAATATTTTGAAAACGGATACCTCCTAAATTGAAAAAATTTAGCAGTTTAGTTTCTTCAAAGTCTTTTACTCTAATATCTCCACGTTTAGATTTGTTTCTTCCATCTTCTTTTTTGTCGCTAGATCTATCTGAAGAGAAATCTTTATAATTGCGTTCTTCATCCGTTGAAATTAAACGCGATCTCCCTAAACCTGCAGGAACAATAGATTCTACACTTGTAATAACTTTGTATTCTACTTGAGCATTTAAGTCAATAAATGAAATTAGAATAAAGGTGACTATTAATGCTAATTTTTTCATAATGAAATTGTTTTTAAGATTTTTATATCACGAATATAGCTTTTTCTTACAATTTAAATTATTAATTTGCTTTACTTTTGACAATTCATGACAGGATTAGTTTTTAAATCTACAGGAAGTTGGTACACCGTTAAAACACTTAATGGTAAGATTTATGAATGTCGAATAAAAGGAAAATTTAGAATAAAAGGCATCAAAAGCACCAACCCTATTGCTGTAGGAGATTATGTAGATTTTGAACTTGAAACCAAAAATAATGAAGTAACAGGGATTATTAATAAAATTCATGAGCGAAACAATTACATAGTTAGAAAATCAGTAAACCTTTCAAAACAAACACATATAATTGCAGCTAATATTGATCAGATTTTTTTATTAATTACCTTAAATAATCCACCGACATTTACAAGCTTTATAGATCGATTTTTAGTTACAGCCGAGGCGTATTCAATCAAAACTGTATTGCTTTTTAATAAGGTTGATACTTATAATGAAGATACGCTTTTAGAAGTTAAGCTTTTAGCTGCATTGTACAGAAAAGTTGGTTATGAATGTATTGGTATTTCAGCTAAAGCAGGAAAGAATATTGACAAAGTAAGGCGTTTAATGAAAGATAAGGTGAGTATTTTTACTGGACATTCAGGAGTTGGGAAATCTACCTTAATTAATGCTATTGAACCACAGTTAAGATTACGCACTAAAGAGATTTCTACACAACATTCTCAAGGACAACACACAACAACTTTTGCAGAAATGTTTGAACTTAGTTTTGACGCAAGAATTATAGACACACCTGGCATAAAAGGCTTTGGTGTTGTAGATATGGATAAAGAGGAAATAGGAGATTATTTCCCTGAGTTTTTCAAATTAAAACAAGATTGTAAGTTCAACAATTGTTTGCATATTAAAGAACCAAAATGTGCTGTTAAAAATGCTTTAGAAAGTGGAGAAATAGCATATTCGCGTTACAGGAGTTATCTTCAAATATTAGAGGGTGAAGATGAGCATTATAGAACAGATAATTTTGACAACGAATGAAAGCTGTCTAGTCCTGAAATATGGCTACAGGTTAATAATTAATTTAAGCTGATAATTTA
>CAZQBE010000187.1:0-5304 GCA_964591595.1 uncultured Flavobacteriaceae bacterium | reverse complement strand
TTGGCAGATGCGATGACATCTGTGAGCATGACTATTAATGGTCCTGCACCAATGTTGTTAGGGTTTTTTATGAATGCTGCCATTGATCAACAATGTGAGATTTATATTAAAGAAAAGGGTTTGGTAAAAGAGGTGGAAGCTAAAATCTCTAAATTTTATAAAGAAAAAGAAAGACCTTCGTATAATGGTGAATTGCCAGAAGGAAACGATGGTTTAGGTTTAATGTTATTGGGTGTTACTGGAGATCAAGTATTGCCAAATGATCTATATCAAGATATTAAAACTAAAACCATTTCTCAAGTACGAGGAACAGTTCAAGCTGATATTTTAAAAGAAGATCAAGCACAAAACACATGTATTTTCTCTACAGAATTTGCATTACGACTTATGGGAGACGTACAGGAGTATTTTATTGATAACAAAGTGCGCAATTTCTATTCGGTGTCTATTTCAGGTTATCATATTGCTGAAGCTGGCGCAAATCCAATTTCACAGTTGGCATTTACATTATCAAATGGATTTACATATGTTGAGTACTACCTTAGTAGAGGTATGGATATTAATAAATTTGGACCGAATTTATCGTTTTTCTTCTCAAATGGAATAGATCCAGAATATGCTGTTATAGGTCGTGTAGCTCGTAAAATTTGGGCAAAAGCAATGAAACATAAATATGGAGCAAATGCTAGAGCTCAAATGCTTAAATACCATATTCAAACCTCTGGACGTAGTTTACATGCACAGGAAATTGATTTTAATGATATTCGTACGACGCTTCAGGCCTTGTATGCTATTTATGATAATTGTAACTCACTACATACTAATGCCTATGATGAAGCCATTACAACACCAACTGAAGAATCTGTGCGTCGTGCAATGGCAATTCAGCTCATTATTAATAAAGAATTAGGTTTAGCAAAAAACGAAAACCCAATTCAAGGGTCTTTTATTATTGAAGAACTTACCGATTTGGCAGAAGAAGCTGTGCTTATTGAGTTTGATAGAATTACGGAACGCGGCGGTGTTTTAGGAGCTATGGAAACCATGTATCAGCGTAGTAAAATACAGGAGGAAAGTTTGTATTATGAAACTTTAAAGCACAATGGTGAATTCCCTATTATTGGTGTAAATACATTTTTAAGTTCTAAAGGCTCACCAACTATTTTACCAGCAGAAGTGATTCGCGCTACAGAAGATGAAAAACAGTTTCAAATACAAACTTTAGAGAATCTTCATAAAGCAAATGACACTGAAGGAATACTTAAAGAGCTTCAACATAAAGCTATCAATAACGAAAATATTTTTGAATCCTTAATGGAAGTCTGTAAAACCTGTTCTTTAGGTCAAATTACCAATGCACTTTTTGAAGTAGGAGGTCAGTATCGTAGGAATATGTAAACTACTTTTTTAATCAAAAAGAAGGCGATTTTTTTATTTTAAATTTAAACCTATAATCATTTGAAAATTACAAAGTCATCATCCAATTACGCTGTAATTGTCTAAATTTTTTAAGTTCTTTTCGTAAAATAGGTAAGAAATCTTTGCTATTACTATTACAATGCTCTAAGCGATTACAGTTTTTATAAAGTAAATTTGTAAGTCGCTTTACAGTTAAAGCGTGCTTGTATTTTTTTTCTGATTCCTCAGTTTCAGCTTTAATAATTTCTGGGAGTAATGATTCAGATTGCTGTACAATATCTCCTGAAAAATAAATATCTTCATCCTCAGAGCCATCGGGTTGCAATGGCATTAAATCAAAACAAATATAGTTCGAAATTTTCCGCGATAGTGAAAAAATTTCCAGTGCCTTATTATAAATAGGCAAATCCAGTAAGTGTGATGGTGTGGTGTGTGACATTTTTCTTAGCAATTACTCAAAATTACTTTGAAATCTATCAATTGTATATTTAATAATTAAAGTATTATAGTTAAAATGATTTAAAATTAATTATATTTACTGCTTATTCTTTAAAAATGAAGTTAGATATACTTAATTGGAAAATATTAGAATGTTTGCAGCATAATTCAAGGCAATCTAACACGCAAATTGCTAGAACTATTGGTATTACATCGCCTGCAGTAGCCGAACGTATTCGCAAGATGGAAGACGCAGGAATCATTGAAGGGTATTTTACTAAAGTATCCTATTTTGAAACAGGAAATCAATTAAAAGCTATTATTACGTTACGAGCATTTATGGGAAAGTTAAAACCGTTCCTTGTAAAAGTGAAGTCTTTAAATGAGGTGGTAAATTGTTATAGAATTACAGGCAATGAAAACATTGTTATGGAAGTGGTTTTGAAAAATCAACAACACCTAGAGCAATTTATAGACCAGCTTATCACTTATGGAGAAACTAAAACACAAATTGTACTCTCAAATGTAATAGAAAATAATCCTATTGTAAATACTAATTTTTAATTCCAGGTTGCTTTAATTTCCAATTGGTTTTTGCTTTTTCAACATCAACCATTGCTTTTACATCTACTAACAAACGTTTTGCATCATAAATAACCCCATCTTTTATTGTGTATTTTACACCACCAACTCTTACAACTTCATTGTCTTTGGTTAGCTTTATAGCTCCTGTGCCATACAATACTTTTAGGTTTACTAACGGATTTTCCTCTACAATAACAAAATCCGCTAATTTGCCTATTTGAACGGAGCCTATTTTATCATCCCATCCTAAAGCCTCAGCACCATTTAAAGTGGCTGCACGAATAACTTCTAAAGGATGAAATCCTGCTTCGCGTAGTAATTCGAGTTCACGAGGGTATGCAAATCCATACAGTTGGTAGATAAACCCTGAGTCTGTTCCAACAGTTACCCGTCCACCTCTGTTTTTATATTCATTGACAAAAGTCATCCAAAGTTTAAAATTTTCTTTCCATGCAATTTCTTGTTCAGTTCCCCAAAAATGCCAATAACTACCATGGCTTATTTTACTGGGTTCATAAAACTTCCAAAGTGAAGGTAAGGTATAATCTTCATGCCATTCTGCACGACGCGCACGTTGTAAATCACGACTAGCTTCATATATATTGAAAGTTGGGTCTAAGGTAAAATCGAGTTCTAATAACTCATTCATTACAGCATTCCAATGCTCTGAATAAGGTTTTGCAGCTTGTTTCCACAATTTCCCTGCTTCTTCAAAACGATTTTGTTCATTTTGATAATTGTAATCTAAAGGATAATTTTGAACCGTTCTATCATCAAATAAGGCTTCAGGCAAACCATACCAATGTTCCATGGAGGTTAAACCAGCTCTGGCAGAATTTAACACATTCCATCGTGCAACACTAAGTTGTGCATGGTGGCAAGCAGAACGCAAGCCTAATTTTTTATTTTCATCTAAAGCAGCCTTCATTATTTCTGGTTCTGCACCAAAAAACTTGATGCCATCTGCTCCGTTTTTAGCATTTTGCCTAACCCATTCACGAGCCATTTCTGGAGTGCTAATAGGTTCTTTACTACCAGAACCAAAACCTGTATAATCAAATATTCTTGGTGCAATGATTTCATTAGCTGCACTTTGTTTTTTTAATTCAATGGCATTATGACCACTAGGTTGTCTTACCGTAGTGACACCATGAGCCATCCACAATTTAAACACATATTCAGAATCTGCTCCCTGTGCTTTACCACCAATATGACCATGCATATCAATAAAACCGGGAAGCAAATACATACCATTGGCATCCAATTCATGACCTCCAGATTTTAGTTTTGGACGTCTCTCTTCGTTGATTTTCACACCTGGATATCCAACAATTTGCATATTGACAATTTTGTTATTCTCAACCACAATATCCATTGGACCACGCGGTGGTGATCCATCACCATTTATTAAAATTACTCCTCTTATGATTAGCTGAGAATAAGGACCATCACCAAGATAATCATCTTGAGCAAATCCGTTTAAAATAAATAATAACGAAAATAGGAGTGTTAGTTTTCTCATAATAATGCTTGTATTAATTACTACGTCCTTTCGGGATTGTTATTTTATTTCCTAAAAATAATGCATTTAAAAATAAACGGTTGGTACCATACCATGCACCTCTAAAGTTAGGATTGTCAGCAAAAAGGACGACTCTTCCTCGTCCTATTGGACTAACTATTAAAGACGCTGATGGCTTTAGATAAATATTGAGATTGTCATTGGAAATATATCCATCAATATGTGGGTTTTTAGTGTATTTTGCTACCGTTGAATAGGCGTTTTTACTTGGTGCTAAAAACACATTATTGTTTTTATATACTGGAAGCGATGCTGAACGATATCCAAATCCTAGTGGATGTGTGATGTCTAAATCTACTTTAAAAATAGCACCACCAACACGCTTTTTGCCAATATTTGCTGATGCATCAACATAAGGTAACCGGTCTACTTTTTTAGGCGATTTGTCGTTGTCTTTATCTTTACCTTTTGGTTTTTTAGTAAGTGTTTCTTTAACTAATTTTTTATCAATAATCCATTTTGAAGCTCTAGCAATAGTAACTAAAGTATTTCCTTTGGATGTCCATTGTTTTAATTTTAGCCGCTGTATGGAATCTAATTGTGAGTAACTTCCTGAAACCATAACAATAGTATTGTATTTATCGAGATTAGCTCTTGAAAAATTTCGCATTTGCAATTTAGTAACAGGCATATCTACTCTTGTATCTAGTAAATGCCAAACTTCACCAGCTTCATAAGAGCTTACACCATTACCTATTAATAAAGCAGCTTTTGGTTTAGAGAGTGCTTTAAAGTTGTTGCTACCTAGGTCGATACCATTAGTGCTAAATCCACTTTTGGTTGTGTACATTGGCACATTGTATTTGCTTTGAGCTTCTGAAACAATTTTATAAACGTCACTACTAGATTTCTTTTGTTTGCTTACAGGAATCATCAAACTACCATAGTTAAAATTTTTGTTTCCGTTAGAAGTTTTAATTGAAAATGGTTTAAACGCAGAGGCAACTTTTACACCTTTTGATTGTATGTAATACAAAGCTGCTGGCGCATTATAATCATCCCAATCAATGATATATGAGTAGTTGGATTTTTGAACTTTAGATATCTTTATTAGATTATCAGTATTAGTAATTTCTTCACCTAAACTAGACGTCTTTAATCCTTCGTAGGGTATGTTGTAAAAGTTGACAACACTCCAAGCAGAGGCATCATAAAACACACTATCACGATATTTATTATAGGTTTCAAATATGGTTTGTACCATACGATGTTGTGGTTGTTTTAAGGGAACAACATATTTACTACCTTTTTTATACACCTTAATTTTATGAATAAGGAGT
>CAZQBE010000186.1:0-5305 GCA_964591595.1 uncultured Flavobacteriaceae bacterium | reverse complement strand
AATAGCTTTTTTAATTTATAATAATCCGAAGTATTGGCAACACAATTTGCGTATTGTAAGGCTTATTAACAGTAGTGCAGCATTTTCATTTTTTCATTATGTGTTTTTGGGAGAGATTATAAATACTGAGGATAAAGATGCTATTATTAAACATGAATCTATTCATGTAAAACAGAAACATACTATAGATTTATTAGTATTTGAAATATTCCGAATTCTATTCTGGTTTAACCCTTTGGTATATATGTATCAAAATCGTGTGAGAACACTACATGAATATATAGCCGACGCAAAAGCAGTTAAAACCCTTGATAAATCTACCTATTACGAAAATTTATTGGCACAGGTATTTGAAACTCAAAACGTGTCATTCATCAATACATTTTTCAAACAATCATTAATCAAAAAACGAATTATTATGTTAAGTAAATCGAGATCAAAACAAATTTTTAAGTTGAAGTATGTGTTATTAGCACCTCTAGTTTTTGGGATGCTTTTATATACATCGTCTAATGCGCAAGAAAAAGTTTTAAAAGAAGAAGTTAATCAAGAATTAACCGATGCGCATTTAAAAGAAAAATATTATAAGGAAGTACAGACAGTTAGTGAGGACGATTTTATAAAGAAGAGGAACGAATATATGCCAGATTTAAATAAATATATTTTAAGCAGAGAACAACTTTTTAAAAGAGAGATGTATTTTAAAGTGCTTTTAGAAAGAAGAAAAACAATTCAAAAACAAAAGGGAGAAGAAGTTAGTAAAGACCCAGTATTGAAATACAATACCTATGCAGAATATTTAGAATGGAAAAAAACCGATGAAGCAAAAGAACGATGGGAAAATAATATTAAAGACGGCGTGTTAAGACTGGTTGTTAATCGTCTAGGAGACTTTACTGAAGAAGAACAAAAACGTTTTGATAAGAAAATGGAAATGATTAAAAAGGATGAGTATTTTAGAGAGTTATTAATGACTGATGGAAAAGGTTGGACAAGAATGACAATGGATTTTCCAGATTCTAATGCTAAAAAAGAATCTTCAACAGATAAAATTATAAGAGAAAAAATAGAAGTCCCATTTGCAGTTATAGATGAGGTTCCTATATATCCCAGTTGCGAAACACTTGCAACAAATGCCGAACGCAGAAAATGTATGGCAGAAAAAATAACAAAGCATGTACAGCAATATTTCAATACAGATTTAGCTGGAGATTTAGGCTTAACAGGGCGTCAACGTATTAATGTAGTTTTTAAAATTGATGCTAATGGTAATGTTTCTGGAATACGTTCAAGAGCTCCACATCCAAGATTAGAAGAAGAAGCAAAACGCGTTATTAGGTTACTTCCAAAAATGAGTCCAGGTAAACAAAATGGAGAAAATGTAATTGTACCGTATTCGCTACCTATTATTTTTCAAGTAGAGGAATAGAAATTAAGTTTTCAGATATATATTAATCAAGCTTTATACTTGGCGCAATTATTGTTATAGGATGTAAAGCTAAAGTTTAAACTTTGACTTTACACCGATTGATAATTCAAAAACTAACTTAAATGAAAAAACAATTACTGTTTATAATAGGAATTATTTTCCTAGCAAACTTCCAAAATACAATTTATGCGCAAAGTCTAGCAACAGATAGTCTATATTCTAAAACCTTAAATGAATATCGTAACTTTTGGGTGCAACTTCCAGAAAATTATAACCCAAAAAGTAATATAAAATATCCAGTAGTATATTTATTAGATGGGTTTTCACTAAGAGAAGAGTTGGAGTTAGTCTATAATAATTATTGGGGACACTATTTGCCAAATATGATTCTTGTTGGTATTTCTAACAGAAGTAATAGAACAAGAGATTTAACAACTTCACAAATTAAAATGAGACGAGGCGCTAGTATGGATCAAGATACTGGAGGAGCAGAAAATTTCACGATCTTTATAGAAAATGAACTTATACCATATATAGACATTCATTACCCTACAACATCATTTAGAACATTAATAGGGCATTCATATGCTGGTTTGTTTACCATAAATATGCTGATTAATCATACACATATTTTTAAAAATTATATTGCTATTGATCCAAGTCTTGATTGGGATAATCAAAAATTATTAAAACAGACTAAAGCAAAACTTGAAACAGAAGATTTTAAAGATAAATCACTTTTTGTGTCTCTTGCAGCAGAGCAACTACATATGTGGGATGAAAATATTACCTTAGATAATATTATGGAGGACAGCTCTGAATTTAGTTTATTTGCACGTTCTATTCTTGAGTTTTCAAAGTTTGCCGAAACACAAAAACAAAACGGACTGAATTTTTCATGGAAGGTTTATCCTGAAGATTTGCATGGTACAGTACCTTTACCATCCATTAGAGATGGATTAGTTTTTCTTTTTGATTGGTTTCAATTTAAGCATCCACAAAAATATAATAACCCAGAGACCACTGTAGAAGAACTGACGGAGTTATTAAGAATTCAGGGAGAGATTTACACCAAACATTTTGGCTATCCAATGGCTCCAATGATTGAAGAAATGTTAAATGGCTATGGATACATGAATTTACAAATGGGTTTTCCAGAAAAAGCGAAATTATTCTTTAAAATGAATGTTGAATATTATCCTAATAGTGCCAATGGATACGATTCGTTAGCTGAATATTACGAATCTCAAAAGGATTATACCAATGCTTTAATAAATGTTACTAAAGCATATGAAATAAATAATAGCAATTATTTTAAAGAAAGAATAATAAAAATAAAGGCTAAAATAAAAGAAATGTAGTTTATCTTTTTAAATGAATAAGTATCTTATAATCATCATATTTCTACTAGCATTTAAAACCGAAGCACAAACTTCGGTTTTAGGTGTTGCAGACAGTTTGTATCTTAATGGTAATTACACAAAATCTATTGAGGCTTATAAAAAGATTCAAAATCAATCACAGGTTTATAGCAAGATAGCAAAAGCGTATATGGCTTTAGGGAATTATGATGAAGCAATATCTAATTATAAAAGCAGCATTGAAGCCAATCCAGATAACGCTTTACTAAAATATGAATATGCCAAATTACTATCTAAAACAAAAAAGTATAAAGAAGCTTTAGATGTTTTTTATCAACTCATAGATATTGATTATAAAAACCCGAATTACCATTATGAAAGCGGTTTAGTTTTAGAAAAATTAAAAGATTCTACAGCACAAAATAGATTTTACAGCACATTTCAGCTAGATAGTACACATCAAAAAGCTATTTTTAGAATGGCAAGATTTCATGTTAAAAAGAGACATTATAAAACTGCAAATCATTATATAGACATTGGTTTAAAGACATACAAAAACAATAAGGACTTAATAAGTTTAAAAGCACAAAACTATTATAACAAAAAAGATTATGATAATGCCGTAGTTTGGTTTGAGAAACTAATAGCACTTAATGAGATGTCGCAATTTATTCATGAAAGATTGAGCATGAGTTACGCGCAACTTTATGAGTTTGAAAAAGCAGTAGAACAAGGGCTTTTAGCTCTAGAATATGACCCAAATAACACCAATAACTTGTTTATTCAAGGGGAGTTATATGAACGTATAGGCGACTATGAAAATGCTGAAAAGTATATGCTACAATCTTTATTATTCCAAGACCAGTCTTTGGATAAAGAATATGTAAAATTGGCATCTGTATATAACAGACAACAAAAATATAAAGAAGGTATTGAAGCCTATAAACGTGCTATTTTAGAAAATCCCGAAGATGAAAGGATACAGTTTTTATTAATTTTCACAAAAGATCAATATTATAAAGATGTTGATACTATAATTAAGCTATACGAAAATTTTAAAAAGAAATTCCCTAAAAGTGAATACATGAATATTATAGACTATCGTATTGCCGAATTAAAAGAAGATAAATTCTTAAAAAAGGATTAACAATAAAGACAATTGATTAAAAAATGTCATACTGAGCTTGTCAAAGTATTTTTAATCGAAAAGAATTCCTCGATGCTCTGCTTCGAGGTTTCCGTTGAAATTGTCATTCTCGCGAAAGCGGGAATCTAAATAATAGAATTTTGAGTTTGACCCAATGAGCCAAATAAAACGAGAGAAATACTTCTATGGTTTTACCTCGAGGATAGTTCGTTTTAAGAAATTCTTTATTTCCAAAAAAATCGTACTTTTCCAATTCAGTTACGCATCAATGAAGTACCTAACAATTCTCTTTTTTATTCTATGCTTTACCTCTTGCGATTATTTCGATAAGAAAAAAATTACTACTGAAGAGATTTTACAAGAAGATTTGCAAACCTTCAACTGGAATGAAGTTGATGAGTATCCAACATTTGCTAGCTGTGACACTTCTTCAACAAAGGCAAAACGAAGAAACTGTTTTGAAACTACATTATCGTCGCATATTACATCTCAATTAGCTCAAGAAAAAATTGTAGTAACCAAAGATATAAATGACACGATTAGTATTAAATTTTTAATTTCAGAAATTGGAGAACTTAGTGTTTTGGAGATAAAAAGTAGCGAGCAGATTAAAAAACAGATTCCAAAAATAGATAGTTTTTTAATTCAAAGTTTAAAAGGTTTACCAAAAATATTGCCAGCCTTTAAAAGAGGGCAACAGGTAAAAGCGGAATTTAAACTTCCAATAGTGATTAAGGTAAATTAATTTTTACTCCTACAGAGTCTATAAAGATATTTAATATGCTTTTTTAAAACGTCTTTGTTTCCATTTATAACCAAAAAATTGAGAATATACTGCTACAAAAACAGCAAACAGAGGATATGCCAAACTACTTAACGGAAACATAATTAAATATTTTGTTTGTTTAAAAAAGGATGCGGTTTTATAAACTAGCACAAAATCTATAATAAATTTAGCACTAAATATATATGCAAAATAAACCCAGCTAAACACGCCAATTGTGCTTAAAATAAATGAAACTGTAATTATTGCATTCATTAATAAAACCATAAGTCCAACCATCGTTCCAAATCTATTATTATATGCTGTAGTTTTAGAAGCCCAACGGACACGCTGTTGAATTAATTCTGCCACCGAAGTTTGTGGTTTTGTAGTTACAATACTCGCTACTGATTTTAAGTAATGTACTTGTTTTGGATACATGTTCACCGCTTTTTCCAATAAAAAAATATCATCTCCGCTTGCTATTGATGTATTACCTTCAAATCCATGAAGTCTTATGAAAATCTCTTTTTTATAAGAAAGATTTGCACCATTGCACAAGAACGGGCTGTTAATACCAAAACCTGCAATTGCGACCCCTTGTA
>CAZQBE010000185.1:0-5331 GCA_964591595.1 uncultured Flavobacteriaceae bacterium | reverse complement strand
ATTTTTATTCTTCAGAAATACTCTTTTTCCTATAAATGAAACTTGCAGTCAATATCAAAATCATTCCAAAAGTAACCGACATATCTGCTACATTAAAAATACCTGTTCTAAAAACACCTCCTAAATCTATGTGAAAAAAATCAGTTACTGAACCGTAAACAATTCTATCAAACACATTTGCAATCCCTCCTCCAATAATACAGGCAAACCCAATAAGCGTAAGTCTATCCATACTCTTTTCTCTAAACAGATAACGTGTTACAAATCCTAAAACAATAATAGGTAAAATAAGTAATACAATGATTTTAATTGTAGGGTTTAAATCGCTTCCCATACCAAGAAAGGCGCCTTTATTTTCTACATTATGCATGGTAAAATAGGAGCCAATTATTTCGGTTTGACTTTTAGTTGACACATAAGTTCTAACTGTTACTTTAGAGATTTGATCAAGTGCAATATTGACAGCAATTAAAACAATAATAAAAATAGATCGAGATGGTTTCATTTATGCTTTGGGTTCAAAAATTGCAGAGGTCGTTTCTACTTCTCTATTTATTTTACGTACTAATCCTTGTAATACTTTTCCAGGACCAACTTCAGTAAAATGTGTGGCGCCATCAGCAATCATTTGCTGAACCGATTGTGTCCATCTTACAGGAGATGTTAATTGGGAGATTAAATTCGCTTTTATTTCGATTTCATCTGTAACAGCATTTGCAGTTACATTTTGATAAACAGGACAATTGGGTTTACTAAACCTAGTATTTTCAATAGCACTAGCCAATTCTTCGCGAGCTGGCTCCATTAATGGCGAATGGAAAGCGCCACCAACTGGCAGTATTAAAGCCCGTCGAGCGCCTTCAGTTTTTAAATCTTCACAGGCTTTATTGATAGCTTCAAAATCTCCAGAAATAACCAGTTGTCCTGGGCAATTATAATTTGCAGCAACCACGATACCGTCAGTCATAGCGCAAACTTTTTCAACAATATCATCATCAAGGCCTAAAACGGCAGCCATAGTACTTGGTTGTAACTCACAAGCTTTTTGCATAGCTAAAGCACGTTGTGATACTAATTTTAGTCCGTCTTCAAAATTTAGTGTACCATTAGCAACTAAGGCCGAAAATTCACCAAGAGAATGTCCTGCTACCATATCTGGTTGAAAACGATTGCCTAGAGTTTTAGCAAGAATAACAGAGTGTAAAAAAATAGCGGGTTGTGTGACTTTGGTTTCTTTAAGATTCTCAGCTGAACCTTCAAACATAATATCTGTAATGTGGAAACCAAGAATATCATTTGCGTTTTCAAACAATTCTTGAGCTAAAGGAGATTTCTCATAAAGATCTAAACCCATTCCTGAAAATTGAGCTCCTTGCCCAGGAAATATATATGCGTTCATGTAGTTTTAATTTTGTAGCAGCAAAAATAAGAATAATATAATTATGCTTAATTAATCATAAGATTATTCAACTACATTTCCGTTTACAACTGTTTTTAATATTTTAATATCTTGTATTTGATGAATAGGAATTTTTAATGGGTTATTATCTAAAATCACAAAATCTGCATATTTCCCTTCTTTTAAGGAACCTATTTTATCTTCCATATGTATTTGCCATGCCGCATTAATTGTCATAGCTTTTATTGCGTTTAATGTAGATATTTTTTGATGAAGGCCTAAGGTGTCACCTTCTTTAGTTTGTCTTTCAACAGCAGTTTGTATGAGTCTTAAAGGGTTGCTCTCAAACATAGGTTGGTCGGCATGTAAAGAATATTTTATGCCTTTATTTTGAGCTGATAAAAGTGGTAATATTTTATTAGCACGTTCTTCGCCAATAATATTTTCTTTTAGTGCTCTTCCATAATAATATAAATGATTAATGTGAAAACTGGGCGTAATATGAAGCGCTTTCATAGTCGTTAAACTAGAATCTGAAAGCAAGAGACAATGCTCTATACGATGTCTTCCATTTTTAGTATTTAGGGTTTTATTTACCTCGTTAAAAGCATCAAGTACGTTTTTGTTAGCAATATCACCTTGTGTATGAATCGCAATTTGCCAACCTTTTTTGTGATAGTCTTTAATAAACTGAATGAGATCTTCTTTTCCAATTAAAGGAAGACCGTTAGAGCCTTTAGGGATATGTAACTTATTTTGGCTGAACTCAGAAATCATATACGGTTCTTCTATATACATTGATCCTGTATAGGGAGAGCCATCATACCAATGTTTGACTCCTAAAATATTGTAAAAATCGTTATCTTGATTCTTTTCTTTAGGAAGTAAAAAGGCTTTATCATGTCGTATATAAATAAAATGTCTGGGATTTTGAGTTCGCTGTGGAAGCATTCCAAACGTAGCTAAAATTTGATTGATAAATATGGGTTTGTTTGAAGACAAGTGTTCATACAATCGTAATGGTTTTGCGTCATTGATAGTTATTCCTGCAGAAACAATGGTAGTATTACCGTTTTTTGCATAATTCTTTAAAACGTTTGCGGTAGAATGAATAAGTTTTTTTGAAGAAAGTGGTCCATTTTTTAGCTGTTCTAAAAAAGGAATAAAGGCTTGTTGTTCGGCAATTAATCCTGTTAAATTTCCAGTAGCATCTTTTTCGTAGTAGCTAGAATTAGATGGATTTTGCGAATTTTTTGTAATACCAGCTAATTCAAAAGCTTTTGAATTAGCCCAATACGTATGAAGACTTTGCGATATTATAATTAAGGGATTGTTAGGACCAATTGCATCAAGAAATTCAATACTTGGAGTTATTAGGTCTTCAGTTAAAATAGGGTCTAAACCTTTGCAAGCTATCCATTCTCCTCTTGCTTTGTCCTTAATATTTTGTTTTAAATAATTCCAGACGTCATCATCTGTTTTATGGGTAAATCCTGATAAATCGACCATGCCTTCTAAAAAGGCCGATAATGCAACATGTGTATGACTATCAATAAAACCAGGTAAGATGGTAGTGCCTTTTAAATCAATACTAAGTATGTCTTTAGTTTTTAATTTGTTTATTTCAGCATTTGTGCTAAGAGCAGTAATAATTCCATCTTTAATAAGCATTGCTTGTGCTTGAGGCAACTGCTCGTCTAATGTGACAATTGTGCCATTAAAATAGATGGTATCTTTGGCTTTACTAAAATCTTTTGAGATATAAATGAAGCCTACTAAACTTAAAACTAAAAAGGCAAATAGTATTAAGACTTTGCGTTTCATTTATGTTCTTTTATAAGTTATAAAAGAAAAAGAATATTTGTGCTCTTTATCTTTTTTATGAAAAGTGTTACTGGTTTCTTTCCAAATAGAGCTGTCAATTTCAGGAAAAAATGTATCTGCCTCAAATTTTTCATGAATGCGAGTAAGCTCAATTTTATTTGCTAAAGCCATAGCTTGCTTGTAGATTTCTCCACCACCAATAATAAAGGGTTGCACATCTTTTTTTGAGTATGTAATAGCTTCTTCAAGAGAGTTAACCACGATGACATCATTAGGAACTTGATAGTCCTTTTGCCTAGTAATGACCACATGAATTCTATTAGGTAAAGGTTTTGGGAAACTTTCAAAAGTTTTACGTCCCATGATAATATGATGTCCGTTGGTTAAGGTTTTAAAGCGTTTTAGATCATCGCTTAAATGCCAGATTAATGCATTGTCTTTACCAATGGCATTGTTTTCTCCTGCTGCAACAATTATAGTAAGCTCATTAGCTTTCTTGGGTTTGTTTATGGTTTCATTATATACTTCACTCTGAGCAATAAGCGTTTCTTCTTTTACAAATTTTTCTTTTAGTTTGCCAATACGTTGCTGTTGTTGAGCTACTAATTTATCAAGTTGATACTTTTCCCAGTCTTTCCCCAAAAATTTATGGGTAATAAATACATTAAATGCATGATATAGGAATAAAAATAACCAAGCTAAAATTGCAAAGACAAACCATTCTATTCCAAAGAAAGTGACCTCTTTGCCAATGCCTAAAACAACATTTGCAAGAATAAAAAAGAGTGAGCCTATAAGAAAGGTTACAAAATGCGTGTATAAGCGTTTTTTTTGTTTAATACGCCTTTGTGCATTTTGAATTAGCGCCAATTGCTCAGTATCAATTTGTGTTATGTTTTTCTTTTTCCCAAACATAGAATTAATTAAACAGCTACAACACCTTTAATATGTGGATGTGGATTGTAATCTACTAAAGTAAAGTCTTCAAATGTAAAATTGAAGATGTCCTTTTTTTCTGGATTCAGTATCATTTTTGGCAATGGCCTAACATCACGAGAGCGTTGCAATTCTAATTGTTCGTAATGATTGCTATAAATATGTGCATCTCCAAATGTGTGAATAAATTCACCTGCTTCGTAACCACAAACTTGAGCCACCATCATTGTAAATAATGCATAGGATGCAATATTAAAAGGTACGCCAAGAAAAACATCGGCACTTCGTTGATAGAGTTGACACGACAATTTACCATCGGCTACATAAAATTGAAAAAAAGCATGACAAGGCGGTAATGCAGCTTTTCCATTAGCAACATTCTCACTAAATGATATGGATGTGTCTGGTAATACCGAAGGATTCCAGGCAGAGACTATCATTCTCCGGCTATCTGGATTGTTTTTTAACGAGTGAATTAGATCTTTTATTTGGTCAATGTCATCATCATTCCAGTTACGCCATTGTTTACCATAAACTGGTCCAAGGTCGCCATTTTCATCTGCCCAACTATTCCAAATACGTACACCATTTTCGGTTAGGTATTTAATATTAGTATCACCTTTTAAAAACCAAAGAAGCTCATAGATAATAGATTTTAAGTGCAGTTTTTTGGTAGTAACCATAGGGAAACCTTCGCTCAAATCGAATCGCATTTGGTAGCCAAACACACTTTTGGTTCCTGTTCCTGTTCGGTCGCTTTTTTCGTTTCCGTTTTTTAACACATGTTTTACAAGGTCTAAATATTGTTTCATAATATTTCCTGCGAAAGCAGGAATCTTTTTAAGTTTAATACAATTATTATGAGATTTCTCGCTTTGCTCGAAATGACAAAATATTCGCTGATAAAAATAAAAAAAGCTTTAAACATAAAAGAGTGAAGCCTTAATTTATATTAAAAGTTATTAACTTAAAAGTGAATTTAAAAAAATTAGTGTGATACTTCTTTAATTGTATCTGGATTGTGTTTGTACTTAAAAATTAGAGCAAAAAGAACAGCAAGAAATATTGCATAGCCTGCAAATACCATCCAAATGCTAAACCAATCTCTTCCAGCTTCTGTTGTAAAGTATTGTACAACATAACCGCTACCAATTCCTCCTAGCATGGCGCCA
>CAZQBE010000184.1:0-5361 GCA_964591595.1 uncultured Flavobacteriaceae bacterium | reverse complement strand
CAACAAGGTTATTTCTAGGGATAACTACATCAATATTTTTTAGGTTATGCAGTTTTGCACCTTTAATGATGATGTTTGTTTTAGGGTTTACTTTGGAAATACTTGTATTTACAGACATTTTTAAGAAATAATTCTGCAAAGATACCACTTCTATTTTAGCTATAAAAATGGAGATTACATCGAATTTTTACTAAAAAAACTAAATTATTTTTGTTTTTTAGGTATGATTGTTGTTATATTTGATTTCTATTAATCAGCAAATTAAACTATTAGCTTATAGCATAACATTACTTTTTAAATTTTAACCCCAAGCAGAGAAGGCTTCTTCTATGCAAACTAAAGTAATGATTATGAGAAAAGAACTTATCACAGATGCTGTATTAGTTAGCAACTACATTAAAGGAGATGAAAACGCATTGTCGGTCTTAATTACACGACACAAACAAAAGATTTACAGTTTTATTTATTCAAAGGTTTTTGATAGAGATGTTACAGAAGATGTCTTTCAGGATACGTTTATAAAAGTAATACGTACACTAAAACTTGGAAAATATAATGAAGAAGGTAAATTTTTGCCTTGGGTAATGCGTATTGCTCATAATTTGGTTATTGACCACTTTAGAAAAAACAATCGTATGCCTAAATTTGATAATAGTAGTGATTTTGATATTTTCTCTGTGATTAGCGATTCTTCATTAAATGCAGAAAAAATTATTATTAAAAATCAGGTTGAGAATGACGTAAAACGATTAATTGAAGAACTTCCTGAGGATCAAAAACAAGTGCTAGTAATGCGTATGTATAATGATATGAGTTTTAAAGAAATCTCTGAAAATACAGGAGTTAGCATTAATACCGCTTTAGGTAGAATGCGTTATGCATTAATAAATTTAAGAAAGGTTATAGATAAACATAATATAGTTTTAATAAACTAATACAATAAATAAAGTTTTGTCACGTTACAATAATATTAGTAACGCATAACAAAGACAAATGGCAAAACTTTACATTGAAGATTCTAAACATTCTGAAACATTGCAACCGAGTGAAGAAACGGTTAATTTTCTTCTGAATTATTCTCAGGCTTTAAGTGTTATTGAGTATAATAAATTAAAGTTTGAAGCGCTTTTAAACTAAACTTTGGCGAAAAGGAGTCCTAACTAACCATTAGGGCTTCTTTAATTTATAATATTGTTTTATTACGGATTTTCGCCCTATTGTTTTAGTAATTAAATCGTTATCTAAGTTCCAGCCTCTTGCAGGAGAATATTGACGACCATACCATATTATTTGTAAATGCAGTGTATTCCACAATTCTTTTGGAAACAAACGTTTAGCATCCTTTTCGGCTTGTACAACATTTTTACCATTACTTAAATTCCAGCGATACATTAATCGATGTATATGTGTATCAACAGGAAAAGCAGGAATACCAAATGCTTGGGACATTACTACGCTAGCTGTCTTATGTCCAACAGATGGTAATTCTTCAAGAGTTTCAAAGCTTTGAGGTACTTTTCCATCATACTTTTCAATTAATATTTTTGATAAACCATAAATGCCTTTACTTTTCATTGGAGATAAACCAACAGGTTTAATAATGGCTTTAATATCTTCAACGGTTAACTTTACCATATCATACGGATTGTTTGCCCGTTCAAATAGCAAAGGTGTAATCTGGTTAACTCTAACGTCGGTGCTTTGAGCAGATAGCAATACTGCAATTAGCAATGTATATGGGTCTTTATGGTCTAAAGGAATAGGTATTTCTGGATATAATGTTTTAAGTGTATTTATTACAAAGTTTACCTTTTCTTGTTTTGTCATTAGCTTATATTTGTAGTAAGAATTCAAAGATAATAATTATGACCACACTTAAAGTAGGAGATAAGGCTCCAAATTTTAATTCTAAGGATCAAGACGGAAACCCAATTTCATTAAGTGATTATAAAGGAAAGAAACTAGTCTTGTTTTTTTATCCTAAAGCAAGTACGCCTGGATGCACTATGGAAGCGTGTAACTTAAGAGATAATTATGAACGATTTCAATCACTAGGCTATGAAATACTTGGTGTGAGTGCTGATAGTGAAAAACGACAAACCAATTTTAGAAACAAATATAATTTTCCATATCTATTATTAGCTGATGAAGATAAAGCGGTTATTGATGCTTATAAAGTTTGGGGTCCAAAGAAATTTATGGGCCGTACTTTCAACGGTATTCACCGTACAACTTTTGTAATAGACGAAAGCGGAATAATTGAGCAGATAATAACTAAAGTTAAAACCAAGGCTCACACAGCACAGTTATTGGATGTTTAACTTAGTTTTGCAGTTCGCCTTTTAGAATACCCAAATAAACGTTGTTCTTTAATGGTTTTAGCAATACCTTCAGGTAACATTTCTTCCCAACCTTTTTCCCCATCGGCAATCATTTTAAGTACTTTACGTGATAAAATATTTAATATGTCAGAATTAAAATCATCAATATCAAGCATTTTACCATTGTATTTAAAGAATTTATATAATTCTTTCATACGAGGATGCACTTTAAGATTTTCGCTTGTGAAAAATTCGCCAGTTTTAGAATCTTTAAGCGGATATAGATATACCTTTAAATCTTTAAAGAATAATTTACCAAAAGCTTCTAAAATACCACCACTTAAATGTCTGTAATATTTCTCATCAAATATCTGGATGAGATTGTAAACGCCCATGGCGAGTGCCATTCTTGCCTTAGTAAACTCAGAGAAATACTCAACCAATCTATAATATTCTTGAAAGTTGGTTATCATCACATTTTGACCTAAGGAACATAATAATTCTGCTCTATCTAAAAAGTCACGCTCATTAATTTCGCCTTCAGCACGTAGATTGGCTAATGTAATTTCAAAGATTACTTTGGTATTAGCTTTTTCAACTGTTTTTTCTTTTAAAAATAGTTTTTGTGCTTTTTCAAACATATCCATATTAACCTTAGTGACAGGTCTAAAGCTACCCCTTAAGGCTAATATATTCTTTTTGTATAATTCTTGTGCTGGCAAAAGATTATTACCATCTGGTCCAAACATTACGGCATCAGTCATTCCATTTTTAACTAATTGCAAACTCATGAGTCTATTATCTACATAGGTAAATCTTGACCCAGAGAAGTTTATCATATCAATCTCTATCTGGTCTTTTTCAATGTTGTCATATAAAGATTTTACAATTTCCTTTGGACTATCATGCATGTAGAACCCTCCAAAAATCAAGTTTACCCCTAACATACCCAGAGTTTCCTGTTGTAATTGGGCATTAGTTTGCTTAAAGCGGATATGAATAATTATTTCATTATAACCTTCTAATGGATCTAATTGAAATTTAACCCCAATCCAACCGTGACCTTTAAACTTTTTTGAAAAATCTATGGTGGCTACCGTGTTAGCATAAGTAAAAAATAATTTTTCTGGATGCTTATTTCTGCTTAATCTATCTTCAATAAGGTCAATCTCATGAGATAACATTCGTTCTAAACGCTGTTGGGTTACATAGCGTTTATCAGATTCAATCCCATATATAGCATCTGAAAAGTCTTTATCGTAGGCAGACATTGCCTTGGCAATTGTTCCAGAAGCACCACCAGCTCTAAAGAAATTACGAACAGTTTCTTGACCTGCGCCTATTTCGGCAAAAGTTCCGTATATGTGTTCGTTTAGATTAATTTGTAAAGCTTTTTGCTTGATTGTTAGCACTTTACTAATTTCTTTATCTCCTTTTAATTTTACAGGCATAGCTATTTTTTGTAGATACAAAAGTATAAAAAAATATAGAGCTATTTAAATAAAAAAAGCCATTTCATTTTTTGAAATAGCTTTTAAAAATAAATTTATAGAATACCCAATCACATTCCTTTTAATTCTGTAATTAATGCTTGAATTATTGCTTTTGCATCACCAAAGAGCATTGATGTTTTTTGATTGTAAAATAATTCATTTTCAATACCAGCATAACCAGGTTTCATACTTCTTTTGTTTACTATTATTTGCTTAGCATTTTCCACATCTAATATTGGCATTCCGTAAATAGGACTTGCTGTATCGTTATGTGCAGCGGGGTTAACAACATCATTGGCACCTACAACAAAAACTACATCAGTACTTTGAAATTCTGGGTTAACATCATCCATTTCGGCTAGTTTGTCATAGTCTACATTTGTTTCTGCTAATAACACATTCATATGCCCTGGCATTCGACCAGCTACTGGATGTATAGCATATTTTACTTCTATACCCTTGCTTTCTAGTAATAGTTCTAATTCGTGAATTGCATGTTGGGCTTGTGCTACTGCAAGACCATAGCCAGGAACAAAAATGATGCGTTGTGAATAATTCATCAAAATTGCAACATCACTAACCGTTGTTTTTTTAATATCTCCCTTTACTGAATGTGAGTCACTTTCATTTTCATTTTCTGAAACATTTCCAAATTCTCCAAAAATCACATTAACTAGAGATCTATTCATTGCTTCACACATTGCAAATGTTAATATAGTACCTGCTGAACCGACCAAAATCCCACCAGTTAACATTACCATATTTCCATACAAAAACCCTCCAAGAGCTGCCGCTAATCCTGTAAATGAATTTAAAAGCGATATTACTACAGGCATATCTGCTCCACCAATAGGCAATACAAATAAAATACCATAGGCTAAAGCTCCAAAAAATAAAATATATAAAAAAAGTTGGCTACTAGAACTTGACCAAGTAATGTATGCTGCAAAAAGCACTAAAACTAAAATGATTACATTGTTTACTACATTATATTTGGGTAAACGGAAAGGTTTTTTAATAGTACCATTTAGTTTTCCCCAAGCAATCATGCTCCCTGAAAAAGAAACACTACCAATTATGATTCCTGCTAAAATAGTTGCTGTAGACAAAGTTTCTCCTGTATAATGTTGAAACTCTATTAGTCCAATTAAAGCTGCACTAGCACCTCCCATGCCGTTAAATAACGACACTAATTCAGGCATTTTAGTCATTGCTACTTTTATGGCTACTACCCAACCTATAATGGTTCCAATAAGAATGGCAATACCTATTAAAATATAAATATGTGTCGCAACTTCACCTTGATATAAAAATATAGTCCCTAATATTGCCAGAGTCATACCAGCAGCAGCAATCAAGTTACCTCTTCTCGCAGTTTCAGGAAGTCCTAACATCTTTAAACCTAGAATGTAAGTTATAGATGCTACTAAATAAATAAATTCAAGACTAAAAATATAATCCATTATTTTTTCTTTTTAAACATTTCTAACATACGATCAGTTACCACAAACCCACCAACAACGTTTAATGTTCCTAACAAAACAGCA
>CAZQBE010000183.1:0-5385 GCA_964591595.1 uncultured Flavobacteriaceae bacterium | reverse complement strand
ATCTATTAATAAATCTTTCTGGCCAATTTGTACCATGGCATCTGCAATACTAGCATCTCCATGAGGATGATATTGCATGGTATGGCCAACAATATTTGCAACTTTGTTATAGCGACCATCATCCAAATCTTTCATAGAATGCATAATACGACGCTGTACTGGCTTAAATCCGTCTTCAATGGCAGGAACTGCACGTTCTAAGATTACATACGATGCATAATCTAAAAACCATTCTTTATACATTCCAGTAACTCTGGTAATGGTTTCTTGATTATCGTCGGATGGATTAATTATGTCGCCATTGTCTTCTATCATACTACTTTGTCATCTTCAATTAAATCTAATTCTACTTTTAGATTATTAATAATGAACTCTTGTCTATTTGGTGTGTTTTTCCCCATATAAAAGGACAGCAATTCTTCAATAGACATATTATTATCCAACATTATTGGATCTAAACGAATATCTTGTCCTATAAAATGCTGAAACTCATCTGGTGAAATTTCACCAAGTCCTTTAAATCGTGTAATCTCAGGCTTCGGTTTTAATTGTTCAATAGCGTCTCTACGCTCTTGCTCAGAATAACAATAAATGGTATTCTTTTTATTTCGCACTCTAAATAGTGGTGTTTGCAAAATATATAGATGCCCTTCTTTTATTACCTCTGGAAAAAATTGTAAAAAGAAAGTAATTAATAACAACCGAATATGCATTCCATCCACATCAGCATCTGTAGCGATTACAATGTTATTATAGCGCAAATCTTCTAGAGATTCTTCAATATTTAAAGCCGCCTGCAATAGGTTAAATTCTTCATTTTCGTACACGATTTTTTTACTTAATCCGTATGAATTCAAAGGTTTTCCTTTTAAACTAAAAACTGCTTGGGTATTCACATCACGAGATTTTGTAATGCTTCCTGATGCCGAATCTCCCTCAGTAATAAACAAGGTGGTTTCTAAATAACGTTCGTTTTTAGTATCTCCAAAATGCACACGACAATCACGCAGTTTCTTATTATGCAGATTAGCCTTTTTAGCACGATCTTTGGCGAGTTTACGAATTCCTGAAAGCTCTTTGCGCTCTTTTTCAGCTTGCATGATTTTTCGTTGAATTCTTTCAGCGTGTTCTGGATTCTTGTGTAAAAAATTATCGAGTTGTGTTTTTAAAAAGTCATTAATATAAGTTCTAACAGTAGGCAACCCTCCACCCATATCTGTAGAGCCTAATTTGGTTTTTGTCTGACTTTCAAACACTGGCTCCATCACTTTTATAGAGATTGCAGTAACAATAGATTTTCTAATATCGGAAGCTTCATAATTTTTACCATAAAACTCTCTAATAGTCTTTACAATTGCTTCTCTGTATGCTGCTTGGTGAGTACCTCCTTGAGTTGTGTTTTGTCCGTTTACAAAACTGTGATACTCTTCGCTATATTGTGTTTTACTATGTGTTAATGCCACTTCAATATCATTCCCTTTTAGATGAATGATAGGATACAGCATATCAGATTCGTTAATGTTTTCTTGTAATAAATCCTTTAAACCATTTTCGCTATAATATTTTTCACCATTAAAAATAATGGTTAATCCTGTATTTAAATACGCATAGTTTTTGAGCATTTTAATAACATACTCATTTCGGTATTTATACTTTTTAAATATAACCTCATCAGGAATAAAAGATACTTTTGTGCCTTTGCGTCTGGTAGTCTCTTCTAAAAAATCTTGATTTGTTAGTTTTCCTTGTTCAAATTCAGCCGAAGCCGATTTACTATCACGAGTAGATTCTACTCTAAAAAATGAAGACAGTGCATTTACAGCTTTAGTACCAACACCATTTAAACCTACAGATTTTTTAAAGGCTTTAGAGTCGTATTTTCCTCCTGTGTTCATTTTAGAAACCACATCTACCACTTTACCCAACGGAATACCACGACCAAAATCACGTACAATAACTTTAGTGCCTTGAATTGAAACTTCAATAGTCTTACCAGCACCCATTACATACTCATCTATAGAATTATCGAGCACTTCTTTTACGAGAATATAAATACCATCATCTGGAGACGACCCATCACCAAGTTTTCCAATATACATACCTGGACGCATACGAATATGCTCTTTCCAGTCGAGGGATCGTATATTATCTTCGGTATAGCTGGTTTGTTGAGACATAATTATCTTGAAAATTAGATAAGGTGCTAATATAATATTTCAACTTAAAAAATGAAATATAGAAAGCACAAAGTAATTAACAATGCAAGCTACCAATTTGTTGAAAAAATTGAAGAAATATTTCAATAAATTTTTTCTAAACGTTGAATAAAAAGTGCATCACATCACCATCTTTAACAACGTAATTTTTACCTTCAACACGCATTTTACCTGCTTCTTTAACTTTAGCATCTGTACCGTAAGTTACATAATCAGCATAATTTATAACCTCTGCTCTAATAAAGCCTTTTTCAAAGTCTGTATGGATTACACCTGCAGCTTGTGGAGCCGTTGCACCAACATTAACTGTCCACGCTCTAACTTCTTTTACGCCAGCTGTAAAATAGGTTTGTTGATTTAACAACTTATATGCTGAACGAATTAGTTTTGAAGATCCAGGTTCGTCTAAACCAATATCTTCTAAAAACATTTGGCGTTCTTCATAATCTTCCAATTCGTTAATATCTGCTTCTGTAGCGACTGCTAAAACTAAGACTTCGGCATTTTCGTTTTTTACAGCGTCTATAATTTGTTCTACATAAATATTACCAGAAACAGCAGCAGCTTCATCAACATTACACACATATAGCACAGGTTTGTCTGTAATAAATTGTGATGGTTTTATATAGTCATTGTATTCGTCTTCAGTAAAGTTAAGTGCTCTTACCGAAGTTCCAGACTCTAAACCTGACTTTACTTTTAACAAAGTCGCCTCTTCTTTTTGCGCTTCTTTATTCCCTGTTTTTGCAGCTCGTTTTACTTTATCTAGCTTTTTATCTACTGTTTCTAAATCTTTTAATTGCAACTCAATATCGATAGTTTCTTTATCGCGAATGGGGTCTATAGAACCATCAACGTGTACAATGTTATCATTATCAAAACAGCGTACTACATGCAAAATCGCATCGGTCTCTCTAATATTAGCTAAAAATTGATTTCCTAAGCCTTCACCTTTACTAGCTCCTTTTACAAGTCCTGCAATATCTACAATATCGACTGTAGCAGGCAATACACGCTCTGGATTTACTAGCTCTTCTAATTTTGTTAGCCTTGAGTCTGGTACATTTACAACACCAATATTAGGTTCGATAGTACAAAACGGAAAGTTTGCGCTTTGCGCTTTAGCATTAGATAAGCAATTAAATAAGGTTGATTTTCCTACGTTTGGCAATCCTACAATTCCAGCTTTCATGATTAACTTTTTAATCATTCCCACGACGGTGGGAATCTCTTTATTTTGCGAGTGCAAATGTAAGTAATTAGATATTTATAATAATAAGGGTTTTAAAAAATTATTATAAGGTTTTTGGAGTTGCGCTTATTGGATTAGATATGGTTCTGTATTAATAAACTATATCGTCCGATAAGCAAATTTAGTTTTTATTTTTATACATTCTAGGGTTAATATTGTAATCTTATTCATAAACAATTAAGAATACAACTAAAACGATGTAACATAATCAATAACCATTCGTCTTCAAATTAAAAGCCACAACTATGACTAAATCTATTTTAAGATTTACACTATTCATTTTAACAATTAGCCTAAACGCTCAAAGTTTTTCTGCAAAAATAATTGATGAATCAACTAAGCAACCTATACCTTATGCTGCTGTTCAAACGGCACAATATAAAGGCGTTATTACAAATGAGGAAGGTGTATTTAATATTGATTTAGAAAACAATAGTATAATCGACATAACTATTTCTTCTTTAGGATATAAGAAACAAGTTTTTACCATCGAATACATTAAAAACAGCAATTATTTAATCGAATTAGAACCTTCAATAAACGAGCTAAATACAGTTTATTTAAGTAATACCAAACCTAATTTAGATTCGATTATTGCTCGAACTGTAAGAAACCTATCAAAGAATTATAAAACTGAAAATCTTCAATACAAATTGTTCCTTCGTGAAACATCGTATATGGACTTTGATAATTTGGATTTTGAAATATCAAAAACATCTCATGTTAGGAAAAAACAATTGGTTGGTGTTAACAACGAACTCAAAGCAATGACCAATAATATAATGACAAGTAATTTTGTACACTTTACAGATTTTAAAGGAGAATTGAGTGTTATGGATAAAGATTCCTCAAAGCTAAAGGTTGATAAGGCAGCACAAATTATTAATGCAAAAAAAGATTTTTCGTTAGAAAACATTCAAGAAAAAGCTAAAAGTATGGTTTTAAAATATTTAGATACTACACTTACTTATAAGCTTAAAACTGGCTTTTTTAAAATTGAAGATTCTTTATCTCTTGCAAGTGAAAACAATCACAAAGAAGACAAACAAGAATTTAAAGTAACAGAGCTTAAAGGTAAAGCTAATAGAATGCTCAAAGACACAAGACCAAGTCCTAAAAGTTTATTAAGTAAAATTTTGGATGCCGATTATTATACCTATTCGCTTCAAAACGTCACAATTTATAATGATGAAATGGTGTATGCAATTCATTTTAAACCAAAAAGAGCAAAAGCTAAATTTACAGGAACAATACATATAGCAGATGATAGCTATGGTGTTTTAAAAGCAGATTATAGCTATTCAAAAGGTAAGCGAGGAAGCAAATTTAATTTGCGTTTAATTCTTGGTGTAAAGTATATTGAAAAAATTAGTAGTGGAACCATCATTTTTAAAAAGAATGAAAACAATTGGTTTGAACCTCGTTACATAAGGCACGAAGAAGGTCATTATTTTTATGTGAATAGACCCCTAAAATTCATAGAAAATAGTCCTGCAAAAAATAAAACGCTTTTTAATTTTAAAATTGAAGGGATTGCGAGACATAAAGAGGAATTGCTATTAACAAGTACTACAAAAATTTCAAAAGCTGATTTTAATACAATTACAGAACTAAAAACAGTTCCTTATGAAAAGCAACGAAAATATGATGCAAGTATTTGGGGAGGAAGCGAAACGTTAGCACCAACCGAAGAGCTTAAAACTTTTGATGTATCTAAAGATTAGCTAGCCTTTTATAATAAGAATCAAAAATTTTTGATTCTTATTTTTTTACATTAAAAACATACTCTTTTTCAAAAATGGTAATAAAAAGAGGATAATTATCTGTTAGTTTATTATAATCGGCAGATTCTTGACTTAATCGATGCTTTGTTACTTTTACAAACAATCTCAATTTTTCTTTTTTGATTGGTTGATA
>CAZQBE010000182.1:0-5432 GCA_964591595.1 uncultured Flavobacteriaceae bacterium | reverse complement strand
GCTCAACATCGCCATTTAGCTGAAGCCCTACTTTTTCAATACTAATATTTGTACCAAAATCATCATTAATTTTTTTAGCCGCATATTTTCCCAGACGGGTTTGAACAGCTGGAATAGAAAATAATAACACCAAAATGATGAAAAGAAGTAGCAAAATTGCTACTATTTTTAATGCTATTTTTAAAATTTTCTTGATACGTGTTAAAGTTATAACTTTCTATAAGAATAAACTACATTTGTATTTACGAAAATATGAAAGATTTAGACTTTTATTTATATTCAAACTAACAATTATTATGCCTTAATTTAGCGAATGAATTCAAAACATATTTACATATTAGGAATTGAATCATCATGCGACGATACTGCAGCTTCAGTAATTTACAACGGAAAAATTTTAAGCAATGTTGTAGCAAATCAAAAAATTCACAGCGATTATGGTGGTGTTGTCCCCGAATTAGCTTCCAGAGCGCACCAACAAAATATAGTTCCAGTTGTACATCAAGCTTTGGAAAAAGCAAAGATTACTAAGTCGCAGTTAAATGCAATTGCCTTTACACGTGGCCCTGGTTTACTGGGTTCTTTGCTTGTGGGCACTTCATTTGCGAAGTCTTTAGCCTATGGTTTGAATATACCGTTAATAGATGTAAACCACATGCAAGCGCATATTTTGGCTCACTTTATTGATGAAGATGGCTTTGATAAACCTGAGTTTCCATTTTTGGCAATGACTATTTCTGGTGGGCACACACAAATAGTGAACGTAAAAAGCTATTTTGATATGGAGGTTATTGGTGAAACCATTGATGATGCCGTTGGAGAAGCGTATGATAAAAGCGGAAAAATTCTTGGACTAGGCTACCCTGCTGGTTCCGAAATTGATAAGCGTGCACAGCTTGGTAATCCAAAGGCTTATAAATTTACAAAGCCAAAAGTAGATGGCTTAAACTTTAGTTTTTCGGGTTTAAAAACAGCCATATTATATTTTATACAACGGGAAACCAAAGCCAATCCAAACTTTATTAAAAAACATCTAAACGATGTTTGTGCTTCTATTCAATACACAATTATAGAGATATTGATGGATAAACTTAAACTAGCTACCAAGCAAACGGGAATTAAACACATTGCCATTGGTGGAGGTGTTTCGGCAAATTCGGGAATACGACAAGCTCTTAAAGATGGTGAGCGCAAATATGGTTGGACAACCTACATTCCTAAGTTTGAATTTACTACTGATAATGCTGCTATGATTGCTATTGTTGGCTATTTAAAATATATGGAAAGTAATTTTGCTGAACAAAACATTACTGCTTCGGCGAGATTGAAAATTTAGGGAATGAGCAAATTAAAGACACATCATTATTTTTGGATAACTGCTGTTTTTATTTTATTAATTGGTGTTTCTTCTTTCTTCGATGAAAATGATGTCATTGATATAAATGTTCATGACACTTATTTTGTTATTCGCAATTCACACCTAGCAACACTACTATTTGTTATTTATGGAATTATTGGTTTAGTCTATTGGTTCTTTTACAAAAAAGAAATTATTCTAATTCGTAATTTAACTAGTGTACATACTATAATTACCAGTGTTAGCATCTATATTTATGAGATAGGAATGATTTATTATAGTTTAAAGACTGAAACTAATTTTCCCTTATTTGATGACTTTTCAAGTCAAAACAGTTTTACCTTAATTATTGTAATGTTAGTCCTACTTACTCAGCTTTTATTTATTACTAACATAATTTTATCTACAATAAAATACTCAATTTATTATTTTCAAATGAAGAAAAGATAATGCTAATTCATTATATATTTGTCTATGCAATTATTCTACAACCCAGAACTCACCGAAAGAACTAATCAGTTTTCTTTTTCTAAAGAAGAAAGCAAACATATTGCTAAAGTATTGCGAAAAAAAGAAGGTGATACTTTGCACATCACCAATGGCAAAGGTTGGTTGTTTACTGCTGAAATAACTCTAGCAGATATCAAGAATTGCGCAGTAGTTATTACATCTAAGGTATTTCAGCCCAAAAAAAGTTTCCAATTACATTTAGCAGTTGCACCAACAAAAATGAACGATCGCTACGAATGGTTTTTGGAAAAAGCAACTGAAATTGGTATAGACAGTATCACTCCTATTATTTGTGAGCGTAGCGAACGCAAAGTGATTAAACCTGAACGCTACGAGAAAATAGTACAGTCTGCCATGAAACAATCGCTACAGTATTATTTGCCAAAGTTAAATACTACTATATCATTTAAAGACTTTATAAAGCAAGATTTTAAAGGTCAGCGTTTTATTGCACATTGCGAAGAATTAGATCAAAAATCACTCAAGCAAGAACTACAAACACAACAAGATGTCACTATTTTAATTGGTCCTGAAGGCGACTTTTCTGTTAAAGAAATTGAAATGGCATTGCAACATCATTTTATTCCTGTAACTTTGGGAGAAACCAGATTACGAACTGAAACTGCTGCTATTGTGGCTTGTCATAGCGTGGCATTTATAAACGATTAACATGAGATATCTTTGTTCTTTGCTCTTTGCTCTTTATTCTTTATTCTCATTTTCCCAAGAAATTGCACTATTAAAATACAAGGGAGGTGGCGATTGGTATGCTAATCCTACATCGTTGCCAAACCTTATTACATTTTGCAACGCTAACATTAATACCAAAATTAATTCCAAACCGCAAACTGTAGAAACTGGCAGTAATGATATATTTCAATATCCATTTATACATATGACAGGACATGGCAATGTGTTTTTTAATGATGTAGATTCTGAAAATTTACGAAACTACCTGATTTCTGGAGGCTTTTTACATATTGATGATAATTACGGTATGCAACCCTATATAGTAAAAGAGCTTAAAAAAGTATTTCCAAATTCAGAACTGGTTGAATTACCATCAAATCATGAAATCTTTAATATAGCTTTTAAATTCCCAAATGGGTTACCAAAAATACATGAACATGATGGCAAACGTCCACAAGCATTTGGTATTTTTTATGAAGGACGTTTAGTTTTGTTATTTACTTACGAAAGTGATTTAGGTGATGGATGGGAAGATGAAGAAATTCATAACGATCCAGCAGACGTAAGACTAAAAGCACTGCAAATGGGTGCCAATATTATAAAGTATGTGTTTGAAAACTGAAACGAGTTATGATTAACTATTTATGAAATCAAAAATCGTTAGTCGTAATTCTTAAATCTTAAATTCTCTTGCAGCTCACCCATTACAATACCAACTTTAAACAACATAAATTCCCAATTACATTGGTGTGTGATAATGTTACTAATGCCACAAACATTGGAAGTTTGTTTAGAATTGCTGATGCCTTTGGAATAGAAAGAATTATTTTTTGTGGAGAACACATTTCGCTAGGTCGGAAAATGACAAAAGCATCCAGAACTACTGAAAAAGTGATGAGTTTTACAGTGTCTAATGTAATTTTAGATGAAGTAAAACAACTTAAAGTTGATGGCTATTTTATCTTATCACTTGAAATTACTAATAAGAGTATGCCAATTCATACGTTTCAGTTTTCCAAAGAAAAACCAATAGCACTCATTGTCGGCGATGAAAATTTTGGAGTTTCAGAAGCTGTTTTAAAACTTTCAGATAAAGTTATTCATATTAATATGTTTGGACAAAATAGTAGCATGAATGTTGTACAAGCCACAAATATTGCCTTATATGAAATTACAAAGCAAATAATCTAAAGCATTTTATATATTTACTACATGAATTCTAACATGATAACCAAAGGCATTATAAAAGCAATAGCCATAATTGTAGGCATTTTTTTGCTGTTATTTTTTCTTTACAAAATACAATCTGTTCTTGTATACATTGCCATAGCTGCGGTATTATCGCTAATTGGGCGGCCAATTGTACGCTTTTTAAAAACAAAACTAAAATTTAAGAATACACTTGCTGTTGTGGTAACAATGCTCGCTTTAATTGGATTATTTGTTGGTTTGGTGCGTATGTTTATCCCTTTAATTGTTGAACAAGGACATAACTTATCCTTGCTTAATATTGAGGAATTACAAGGTAACATTGAAGATTTGTATCACCAAGTATCAGAATATTTTGCACTAAATAATATTGATGTAGAACAATCTTTAAAAGATTCAAACCTGCTTTCAAAATTAGATTATTCTATAATTCCAAACTTTTTAAACGCTGTTGTTAGCGGCTTTGGTAGCTTTAGTATTGGATTGTTTTCCGTTCTTTTTATTACGTTCTTTTTACTAAAGGATAGTCAATTACTAGAACATGGAATTATGGTATTTGTACCTGATACTAAAGAAACTAGAATGAAAAAATCATTTGATAAAATAAAAGATTTGCTATCTCGATATTTCATTGGTTTAATTTTTCAAATTCTAATTCTATTTGTTATATATACAATTGTGCTCTTAATTTTCGGAATTAATAATGCCATAGTTATTGCCTTTTTATGTGCACTTCTTAACCTTATTCCATACGTTGGACCACTTATTGGAGGTGTTTTAATGCTTATTCTTACTATGACAAGTAACCTTGACGCAAGTTTTAGCGAAGTGATTTTGCCGAAAACCATTTATGTAATGATAGGATTTGTAATTGGTCAATTAGTAGACAATTTTTTCAGTCAACCATTTATTTTTTCAAAAAGTGTGAAATCTCATCCTTTAGAGATATTCTTAATAATCATAATCGCAGGACTCTTGTTTGGAGTTATAGGCATGATTGTCGCTATACCAACTTATACGGCTTTAAAAGTGGTATTGAAAGAATTTTTATCAGAAAATAAAATTGTAAAACAGCTTACCAAAGACTTATAGCTTTAATTTGAATAATGAAGTTTTAAATACTGCAATACAGGATTTTATAAATAATAATTTAAATTCTGATATATCCTCTTTATTGCTAAAAGGAATTGCATTCGACACTGTAGATACAAAAGAAATTATCGAGCAGATTGAAGCTAAGAAAAAAAGCAAAAATAAACTTCCAACATGGTTTAATACTCCAAATATTTACTACCCGAGCAAGCTTAACATTGAGCAAACATCGTCTGAGATTACTGCACAATACAAATCTCAATTAGTATCAGGAAACTCGTTAATTGACCTCACAGGAGGTTTAGGTGTGGATAGTTTTTACTTTTCAAAAAAATTCAATCAAGTTACTCATTGCGAAATAGATAATAAGCTTTCAAATATTGCATCACACAACTTCAAACAACTGCAAGCATTAAATCTCAGTACTATTAATCAGGATGGGTTAGAATACTTAAATATTGCACTAAAAGACTACGATTGCATTTATATAGACCCTTCAAGGCGGAATGATATTAAAGGAAAAGTATTCTATTTAAAAGATTGTCTACCCATTGTTACAGAGCACATAAATTCA
>CAZQBE010000181.1:0-5438 GCA_964591595.1 uncultured Flavobacteriaceae bacterium | reverse complement strand
CTCGTCTACTCTTTAATCTTCTTAGGGCAGCCATTGCTGGAGAACCTCTTCCACCATTTGCATAAGGCGTTGGTTTAAGTGCGTGTCCTAGTAATGTGTTCATAATTTCTCCTTTAAATATACTAAACTATACATAATATCTTTTAATGTTTTTTTAAGCCTATATAACCACCATACAAGGCATCATCTGTAGCAGTTGGTGCCCAGTATATAATTAAATATTGTGTTGGAGTAGAGGGAACATTAATAGAAACTTCTCCTCCAATTGTACCTGTTCCAGCAGAAGCAACCGTTCCACTTTCAATATTGGACTTATAAGCGGTTACTACGTTGTTTGTATCGCTACCATAAAGATAAAACGAAATAGCGTTGTGACCTTTTGGAATTTCATAACTAGCATAAGCCTCAAGGTCTGCGTGATTAGCGACAATACTTCCTCCATTATCTACTACTTGTAGCGGTCTTGCAGAATCATCATTGGGTACAAAATCTGTAGGAAGTATTTTAATGGTGTTGTAACCTTGATAAAAATTTTTATTTACAGTAAGGTTTCCAGTTACGTTTAAATCTCTTTCAACATACTGGTCTCCATTGTCAGACATAAAAGATTTCCATAGCTTACCAAACTTTTTTTTATACAAAGCTAATTGTCCGTTTGGTTTTCTTTCTATTGCGGTTTGTCCATCTACCATAGAATTAATAGCGGGTTTACCCGAATACTCTAATGAGCTTTGTTTAGTGTTAATTAAGGTTCTTATTAATCTATCTTCTGGCATTAAGAAACCTTCTTTGACCTTAATGTTCTATATTCAATAGTCATATCGTTTATTTCATAAGCTCCAGCACTAGGAGGGTCAAATTGAATTTGTAAACTTTGACAAGAAACAGGAGAAGATGGTGTTAGTTTTAATACATCCCATGTATCAGAAGTATTAGCAAAGTTTCCTGTAAAAGTTCCACCTGTTCCACTAAATGCTTGTTTACCGTCAATAGCGTATTTAAAAGGAGTTGTTTGTGAAGCACTTGATTTATATGTAACGTAAACAGCGTACACTTTTTTTATTAAACCGGGGCTACCAAAATCAATATCTTTTGTAACAAACTCTTGTCCGTCTTGAGAAGTAGTTACTGGTATGTATTTAAAAAATTCTACTGTTCCGCTACTGTTTATTCCTACCGATAAATTATTATTCCAATCAGTTATAAAATTTGTATATAAACCATCGTTTGTAAATAAGTTTTCATTAAACACCCATGAGCGATTATCAAAATCATATACCCAAGCTTGATTAGAATTGTTTGATGCGTCTTTAGGGCTTCTAAACATAATTAAAGAATTGTTTGTAGAGTCATAACCAATTTGAACATCTTTTTGTATAGCACTTCCTCTATACCAAGAAGACCAATTTACATTAGTTGTTTTATAAGATGATTCTGATATGGCTATATTTTTTTCTGTTAAATTTTTTGTTGATTGACCGTCATATAAATAACATCCATTGTCAGAAACCCAAGCTATTCCATATTTTGTTTTTGCAACACTATAAGGGTATTTAACTCCGTAATATTTTATAGTGTCTTCTAAATACCAATTAGAAACACTTGGACTTGTAATATTAATAACATGGACTAAATTGTTTTTAAAAGCCAATAATCTATCTGCATAAGAAGCCAATGCAGTATATTCTCCATAGTCACCAGAAGACACATCAATATAGTTGTGACTTAAAAAAGTATCAAACTTATTAATTTCACTATACATAATCCTGTCACCGTGTTTCACTACGTCTCCAGACTTACCTTTTAATCTTACGTTAGCAACAAAAGCTCTTCGGTTTGCAACAACAGATGCTTGATAACCTTCGTTAATACCCCCAATAGAAACAAAATTTACATCTGGGGAAAACCCATTAATAGATGTGTATGTATCTAGGTTAGGAGATTTAGCGTTTCCTACCGCATCTCCAATAACTGCAAATCCCTTACCTGTAGAGGCTGTCCAAGGAACGTGGTCTCCATCAAGTGTTGTTCTAACGCCCTTAACAATGTCTATATCGGCAAAAAGAGTTAAATCGTCACTACTATCTGCCTTTCTAATGTAAATCCTTCCGCCTGTAATTCTAGCGTTGTATACTAAATCTGCATATATAGAGACTCGCATAGCTTTATCTATTTTTTCAGATGCTGTAAAGTCTAAAGTGTATTTGTCAATACTAGATTCTCCATCAGACATTGACACAGGTAAAGACTCTTGATTACCTTCATAAATAAAAGTTTGATAAAATTCATATATTTCAGAAGCCCAAGTTCCATCTCCTGTTCCAACATCTACGGAAAGATTAAATCCTAATCCTCTGTCTACTATAGTTGTGTCGTGATTACTATATGCAACTGCACTATTTTCAGAACCATAATCTCTTTGATAGGTAACTGCACTACCAGTTCCATCAGATTCTTTTTTGCAAAATAAAAATTCTGATGGTGCTGTTCCTAAAGCTGTTCCAATAGAAATAACTTCACCTACTGTTCCTAAATCATTAGTTACTTTATCTTCCGTGTCTTCAAAATTAAAAGCGGTTACTGTTGAAGAATGAGCACCAGTTAACCTAGTATTAGCAATTGTACTGCCATCGTTAAGTGTAGATTGTTTTAAAACGGCAACACCTCTGTTGTTAGCATAGTAATTTCCAGCCGTTCCAATAGTGTGATTAGCACCTCCAAAAGCATAGCTATAAAGACCCGCAAGTTTAGGTGGGCTTAAATTATTAGGGTGCTCTTGCCACTCTGCAAAAGACATACCCGCTGAAAGATTAAATTGATTTTTTTGAATAAACCCAAACCATTTTGTTCTGTGTCTGTTTGAGTTGTTTGTATTACAGACTCTTAAAGCTTCATCTACAAAATAATAAATATATTTTGCACCCACACCTGTAAGAGTTGGACTAATAGCACTTGCTGTCCAACCGCTGTTATTTGTGCTATAACTTGTTGTAGCATTGTTTGACCAAACTGATATTCCAGCAGCTTCTTGAGGGTTTCCTAATGCAATTAATTTATCTCCCGGTGCTCTAGCTACATTAATAGCTGGAGTAAAAGAACCTGTAGTGCTTTCAGTTGTGAGAGGAGTTCCTTTAAGAACATAATAAATATCCATATCTGCAAAAGTTAAAGTAGTTCCTCCAGAGATATTTCCCGCAACAGGCTTTGACATAACAAAAGTAGCGGGGTCACTTGTTGAAGTTACAGAAGAAATAAAGGTTCCAGATTGTATATTAGTTCCTGTAACTGACAAACCTACAATAAGTTGAGTATTTGCACCATCCATTACAATTGTGCTAGTTGGTGATAAGATTGTACTTGAACGAGTGTCGTCTGTAAAAGAAGTTCCTATTCCACTAGCAGTACTTAATGTGCTTATAACTTCCGTAACTAAAAACACTCCATTGTTACTAGCAGTTCCAGAAATACGTACAGTATCTCCAGCAAGTATTTTACTGCTAGTGTAAATGTCGCTATTTAATTCGTTAGCTCCACCTACTAAAGTCATATAGTGGCTTGAAGGTAAATTTGCCATTAGTTACCAGAAAATTCCGGAGGAGCTTCCCCCCCAACCTTATCGGGATTAGACTCAACTTTGGTAAATTTAATATTCCCTACACTTGTTCCTAATTGTAAAGCAGTAGTACTTCTTGTGTATATAATAGATTGCTCTGGGTCTTTACTATGGTCAGACTCAAAATAAAAAAGATTATATCCGCCACTTGTTGAAGAAACCGAATTAGTACATTCAACAATGTATTCAGACAGGTCAGTTGAACCATCACTACCTTCTATGTGAGCATACATTTCACCAGCACTCTTTATTTTACCAATAGCGTCTATAGACATATTGTTTATATATGAGTACTGGTTTTCTATAAGGTCTCTAGGGTCTCGCCTATTATTCATTCCCCCAGACCAATCTTTAATTGTTAATAGCTCCTTTGCCATTAATTATACAACCTACTTAGAGCCAAATATTTTAGAGAAAAAACCTTTTTTAGATTTTTTACCTTTAGCCCCACCAATTTTCTTACCTTTTTTCTTTTTCTTTTTAACATCTTCCATCATAGCATACTGTTCTAAATGTTTACCATTAGAATCTAGGGGTTCAGTATTAAGAGTTGCCATTGTTAAAAGAACTACTATTGAATGTGTCATTATTTATACTCCTAATTTTTTTTTAATTGCCATTTCAAATAATTCCCAGATAGCTTCTAAAATTTTAGCTTCTGTTTTTTCATTAATCATTGGTACGTTAACAGATTTATTAACAGACGCAATTAAATCAGCTTTAACTTCGTCATCTAATAAATACTGAGCTACTACTTTTCCTAACATTTAAGACTCCTTTATTTTTTTTGTTTTTAAATATAAATAATAAATATTAACTGCAAACATAATACACATTAATATTCCAGATATTATATCCGTATAATAAACAAACCCTAGGCTTGTGCTAATACCACTAACTTTAACGCTATCCATTAATGTCTCCCATTAATTCTACTTAAAGAACCTTTAACTTCGGAAACTTGATTATCTAAATCATTTACTTCTTTAGTTAAAGCATCAAATTTTCTATCAAGTTTATCATCAGAAACATTCCAACGGTTTATTAATTTTATAATCATACCTTCCATATTCTCTAATGTTTCACTTTGACCTTTGTTTTCTACTTTTAGACTTTCTAAAGTTTCTTGTTGTTTAGCTGATTTATTAGAAAGAGAAACTACTAAATATACGAACATAGCACCTACGACTCCAATCATTCCCGCTTCGCCATAAACCGCTATAAAATCCATTATTTTTTCTTCCTTTTCCTCCAAGACAGAGGGTTAATGTTAAATTCTTTTTCATAGAATTTTAACTTAGTTTCCATTTCCTCTAGTTGTATACTTTCTTCCAGCTGATGTTTGTCAACAAGCAACCTAATTTCAGCATGAGCATCCAACACCTCTTCTTCCAAATCTTTAATTCTTCCCTGTAGGTCATACCAAGCGTAAGACAAACTAATAACCAATACCCCAAATTGTACCAATAGCTTCCAGTTAATAGTGATATAAGCATTGTCATCAATGATGCCAGTACGATAAGACTTAGCAGTTTTAAAGTCTTCATTCATTTATCTCTATTTTATCTTCTTGTGACTCATCTAAAGCATATCCCATAATAGACCAACCACTACAGCTTATTAAAAAACTTGTTATCACCCCCACAAAGACAAACTTTATGGGGATGTTATAACTTGTAGATTGATTACTTTTCTTTTTCTTCTTCACTATCTTCCTTTTATACACTAGCTTTTAAAGCATCTAAGAAAGCTTGCTTGCCAAACCTAAGCTGTTGAAGATTAAACTCACTTGAACCTATCTTTCTATCCAAGTCAGCTACATGAT
>CAZQBE010000180.1:0-5441 GCA_964591595.1 uncultured Flavobacteriaceae bacterium | reverse complement strand
AATAAATAAATTCTGGGTATTCCTTCTCTATAAAACACAAAAAAGAAAGAGGCATACACAATGGTACTCCCTGCGTCATTTTGAAGTATAATTAAAATGGCAGGAACCAGAATAATTAATACTGTTTTTATTTGGTCTTTTAAGTTTTTAATGTTGGTTTGTAAATCGCTAATGTATTTAGCTACTGCCAAAGCCGTAGCTACTTTTGCAAACTCACTAGGTTGAAAGGTCATACTTCCTATAGCATACCAAGAGGTTGCACCATTTACATTTTTGCCAAAAATAAATAATCCAAGTAGAGATAGCATTGAAACTAAATAAATAATACTGGCAAAGCGTTCGTAAAACTTTGCTTCAATAGAAAAAACTAAAATGATTAAAACAAATGAAAACAATATAAAAACAAGCTGTTTGCCATAAGGTTGACTCATGTCAAAGTAACTAATAACGTCTCCAGAAAGTGATGCCGATAAGATGTTTAACCAACCAAAACCTACAAGCAAAATATAGAGTATGATACTAATCCAATCTACTTTAAAACCTCTATTTCTGTTTAAATACATTATTGGTTAATCTTAAAAGGTTGTCCACTATACGGTTTTAAGTATTCTTCTTCAAGACTTTTATCTAATACTAGCTGCTCCATTTGTTTTAAAGTTACGTCGCCTTTAAGATACTTTTCTATCATTAAACTCGCAATACGTCCCGCCCAACGCGCTCCATAATACCCGTTTTCAACTAAGACAGCAATAGCAATTTTTGGATTGTCCTTTGGAGCAAAAGCTATAAAGATAGAATGATCTGTAAGTTGTGTTCTAACACCATTAATTTTTGTAAAATTTTCGGCAGTACCTGTTTTTCCACAAACATCTATACCTGGAACTTTTAAAAACCAAGCGGTTCCACCGGTATTATAAACATCGTTAAGTCCTTGAATAACGGGTTCAAAATATTGTTTATCAATAGTTGTTTGATGCGGTGTTTTATATTTACTAGGAATTGTATCACCTTCAATATCTTTAATAATATGTGGTGTGTAATAATAACCTCGGTTGGCTATAGCGGCCATCATATTTGCTAATTGAATAGGCGTTACTAAAATCTCCCCTTGTCCAATGGCATTTGAAATATTAGTAGTAGCACGCCATTTAAAATCGGGATACATTCTGTCGTAATAGGCACCATCAGGAATGTTTCCTTTTTTTCCAACGGATAAATCATTATTTAAGTAGTCTCCAAGACCGAAACTTTTAATGTGTTTACTCCATACATCCATAGCATGACTCGCATCACTATATTTATCGAGGGTTTTTCTATATACAGTTGCAAAATAAGAATTACATGAATGAGAAATTCCTGTATTTAAGTTTCGTTTACCTCCACCACAATGGCAATGCATTGTTCGCTTGCCACCATAATGATATTCACTAGTACATATAATTGTAGTGTTTTCATCAATAACACCTTCTTGAAGCCCTACTAAAGCAATTAATGATTTAAATGGAGACCCAGGTTCGTGCATACGCAACAAACCTTTATCTATTAAAGGTAAATGTATAGAGTCGTTATATAGTTTGGTATAGTTTGCTGAACGTTTCCTACCTACTAAAAGATTGGGGTTATAGGATGGTGCCGATACTAAGCTTAAAATTTCTCCTGTGCTAGGTTCAATAGCTACAATACCTCCCATTTTGTTTTGCATTAAACGCTCACCATAGGCTTGAAGCTCTTCGTCAATTGTAATTGTTATGTCTTCTCCTGCTGTTGGAATGGTATCTTTGCTTCCATTTTTGTAAGGTCCAATATCACGATTAAATCGATTTTTCTGAATAAATTTCACGCCTTTTACACCACGTAAAATATTTTCATAAGATTTTTCAATACCCTGTTTTCCTATAAGGTCTCCCATTTTGTAATATGGATCTGCATCTATTTCTCTTTGATTTGCTTCAGCAATAAACCCCAAAACATTAGCGCCAATGGTTGTTTGATAATCACGTAAAGAACGTTTTTGTATATAAAACCCTTTGTATTTTCGCATCTTTTCCGAAAGAAAAGCATAATCTTCTTTTGATAAATGTGCTAAAAAAACAGAAGGGAGTCTAGGAGAATAGTGGTACGCCTTATCATAGGATTTTTTAAGATCTTCTTTTGTAATTTTTAGTAAAGAAGTAAACTCTAAGGTGTCTAAAGGTTCTACTTCTCTAGGTATTACCATCACATCATAAGAGGGTTGATTGGCAACTAGTAATTTGCCTTTTCTGTCGTATACATAACCGCGTTTTGGATAATAGAATACTTTTCGTATTGCATTATCTTCATAGATATTATAATCTTTACTTGAATAGACTTGAAGGTAAAATAACCTTGTAATAAAAGTAATTCCTACTATAATTATAATTGAAAAGAGTAATAGTTTTCTCATTTATTCTTTCGGCTAAACAATATGGTAATTAAAAGACAAAGTATAAGTGTAAAGATACTTGAGAATAACGTTTTTTTTAGGATTAAAATTATTTTTGAGCTGTTAAAAATTTCAAGACTGAATAAAATGAGGTGATGTATAAAAATAATAATAGAAAAATAGGTAAACCGTTGCCCAAACTCTGTGGTGTTAAACTTTATGGTTTGGTAATCGTAAATTGTTCCAAAAGAAAATTTTAATAGGACAGGGCGAATATAGGCTATAGTAACACAAGCGGCTGCATGTACACCTCCAGAATCTAAGAACAAATCTATAGTTAAACCAAGTAAAAAACTCAAAAATATAAACAGTAAACGATTGTTCTTTATAGGGTATAAAATAATGAATAATATATATATGTAAGGATTTATATATCCTAAAAAATTGATGTTATTAAGTACTAAAACTTGTAATAGTATTAAGATGATAAAGCGGGCAATATTTATTGTAATAGCGTTATTCATCCAAATTGTTTAAAGTAGAAATTTCTTCAGCATCAAGGTTTTCTATAATATAAACATGCCCAACATTGGTCATGTCATTAAACAGTTTAATATCTATTTCAAAGTAATTTTCGGTATCATCTATTTTAAAAGCTGAAATCACACCTATGGGAATTCCTTTTGGAAATATAGTGGATAATCCACCAGTAATTATCGTATCACCAACGGTTACGGGAGCCTGTTTAGGTAAATCTATAAGTTGCACATATTCTGGTGATTTGCCATTCCAACTCAATGTTCCAAAATGGTTGGTTTTTTTAAGTTGTGCATTAACTCTAATATTAGTATTTAAAACAGACATTACACGTGCATATTTTTTTGAAGTATTGTCAATAATGCCTACTATTCCTTTGGAAGTAATTACGCCATAATCTTCTTTAATACTATCGCGCTTACCTTTATTTATGGTTAAGTAATTATTAGTTGCCGAATAACTATTTTTGTAAACCTGAGCAGCGGTTAATTTATAATTTGAATTAAAAGTTGTGGAGTCCAGATATTCTTCTTTTAGATTGTCTTTTTTAGAGTTAAAAACAATAGACTTAAGTCTATTGTTCTCTTCCAAAAGAATGGCATTCTCGGTTTTTAAATTAAAATAGTTGCCAATATTATTAACAGATTCATAAATACCACCTGTTAAAAAATTAGCAGAATTTATAAGCTTACTTTTATGATAGGAGTGCGATTGAAACGTTAAAAAAAGGGATGTAGATAACAACAATAAAAACAAAAGAAAGGTTTTGTTTCTTAGTATAAAATTTATGATTTGTTGCATGAGTTACACTCTATTTTAACAATACACTTTTATATTTGGTAATATTTTTAAGTACAATTCCTGTGCCTCGTACTACAGCTCTTAGAGGGTCTTCGGCAATATAAACGGGTAAGTCTGTTTTTTGAGATAAACGTTTGTCTAAACCTCTTAACATAGAGCCTCCACCAGCAAGATAAATCCCCGTATTGTATATATCTGCAGCTAATTCTGGTGGTGTTTGCGATAACGTTTCCATTACTGCATCTTCCACACGTAATATAGATTTGTCTAAAGCTTTTGCAATTTCTCTATATGAGATTTGTACTTGTTTTGGCTTTCCGGTTAGTAAATCACGTCCTTGAACACTCATATCTTCAGGTGGCAGGTCTAAATCTTCGGTTGCTGCACCAATTTGAATTTTAATTTTTTCAGCAGTTCTATCCCCAACATAAAGGTTATGTTGTGTACGCATGTAATAAATAATATCGTTTGTAAAGACATCTCCAGCAACTTTAATAGATTTGTCGCATACAATACCACCTAAAGCAATTACGGCAATTTCTGTTGTTCCTCCACCTATATCTACAATCATGTTTCCTTTAGGTTGCATAATATCTACACCAATACCAATAGCTGCAGCCATTGGTTCATGAATTAAGTAAACTTCTTTGCCGTTAACACGTTCTGCGGATTCTTTTACTGCACGCATTTCCACTTCGGTAATTCCTGAAGGAATACATATAACCATTCGAAGTGCAGGAGAAAATAGTTTCTTTTTTAAAGCAGGAATATTTTTAATAAACATGCTTATCATTTGCTCGGAAGCATCAAAATCGGCAATCACACCATCTTTTAAAGGTCTAATTGTTTTAATGTTTTCATGTGTTTTACCTTGCATTAAGTTGGCTTCTTTACCAACGGCAATTATTTTACCAGAAATTCTATCTCTTGCGACTATTGATGGACTATCTACCACAACTTTATCGTTGTGAATAATAAGCGTGTTTGCTGTTCCTAAATCTATTGCAATTTCTTCGGTTAAGAAATCAAAAAATCCCATGTGCTACTTTAAATTATCTGAGGGTTGTTAATACAAAAATTTGAATAACTGTAAATGTAATAAAATATACGTTATAATTAGGAAAACGGACTTCTAAAAATAAATTGCTTTAGTTAGTGTTTAAAATGGCGTGTCCCAGTAAAGACCATAGCTATATTATTAGCATTGCAATAGTCAATACTTAATTGATCTTTAATAGAGCCTCCAGGTTGAATAACGGATGTTATTCCGGCATTATCAGCTATCTCTACACAGTCTGGAAACGGAAAAAAAGCATCGCTAGCCATAACAGCTCCTTTTAAATTAAAGTTGAAAGATTGTGCTTTGTGTATGGCTTGGCTTAAAGCGTCAACTCTACTGGTTTGTCCTGTACCACTAGCACATAATTGCTTGTTTTTTGCTAAAACAATGGTGTTAGATTTTGTGTGTTTACAAATTTTGGAAGCAAATATTAAGTCTTCTAATTCAGCTTCAGTAGGGTTGTTGTTAGTAGCATTTGATAAATTTTCAATAGCATCAGTTACAGTATCTTTATCTTGAACAAGAATTCCGTTTAAACATGTTCTAACACTAGACTGAGGTAATTCAATAGCATTTAGAACGAGTAGTATTCTATTTTTTTTGCCTTTTAAAATGTCTAATGCCTCATCACTAAAAGAA
>CAZQBE010000179.1:0-5446 GCA_964591595.1 uncultured Flavobacteriaceae bacterium | reverse complement strand
CCCCAACACTTTTAGACGATTATTTGAAAATTGAGTTGAACGCACGTGGCATGTACACCGAAAACACATTTGCTAACAGAGGTGCTATTGGTAGTGCTGTAGCTTTTGATCCTACAAAACCCGTTTTTGATGCTAATTCTCCTTATGCTGGCTATTATTCTTGGATAGATCCTAATACAGGTAGTCAATTTAATTTAGCCCCATCAAATCCTGTGGCTTTAATTAATTTAGTAGATGACACTGCAGAAGTAAGACGTTTTGTTGGGAATGCCAAATTTGATTATAAATTACATTTCTTTCCTGATATAACGGCAACCATTAATGTAGGTTTAGATAAATCAAATAGTGGAGGTAGAACCCTTACTTCAGAATTTATCCCAACATCAGACCCTACTTTTAATGGTGCTAGAACAACTTTTAATCAAGAAACTACAAACGAATTGTTTGATGCGTATTTAACTTATAAAAAAACAATTAATGATGTGCACAACATAACTGCTGTTGCAGGTTATTCTTATCAATCTTTTGAGTTTGATGGTTTTAATTTTGATAGTGAAAAACAAGAACAAGGCAATACTTTTGAGTTTGTAGATAAATCTAAAAGTGTATTGTTATCTTATTTTGGTAGATTAAATTATGATTATAAAGGCAAATATTTATTAACTGCAACGTTAAGAGCAGATGCTTCTTCTAAGCTAAATCCTAACGACCGTTGGGGATATTTTCCTTCTGGAGCTTTAGCTTGGAACATCCATAAAGAAAGTTTTATGGAAGATTCATTTATTAATCAGTTAAAATTACGTGTAGGTTATGGAGAAGTAGGGAATGTAAATGGATTGGCAGACTATCAATTTTTAACCAGATACACAGGCAGTCAAAGTACAGCAAATTATCAATTTGGAAATGCCTTTTTACAAACCTTTAGACCAGAACCTATAAATGAAAATTTGCAATGGGAAATTGTAGAAACAATAAACTTAGGTTTAGATTATAGCATGTTTAACAGCAGAGTATCAGGGTCAGTTAATGTTTATAAAAGAAAAACCAAAGACTTAATAGCTCCAGCTTTTGTAGATCCTTTTACCAACTTTGGCAACAGAATAGATGCTAATATCGGTGATATGGAGAACAAAGGGATAGAGCTTGCATTTAATGTTACACCTATACAAACTGAAGATTTTAAATGGAGTATAGGCTATAATGTAGCGTTTAATGACAACGAAATAACTAAACTTCCATTTGACCAACCCGTAGGAGGAATAAGTGGTGGTGTTGGAAATAACATTCAAGTACATACTGAAGGTGAATCACCATTTAGTTATTTAGTTTACGCACAAGTATATGATACTAATGGAAGACCTATTGAAGGCGCTTTTGTTGACAGAAACGGAGATAATATTATAAACGACGATGATAGATATATCTACAAAGATCCTTATGCAGATGTAATTATGGGATTAAACACTAATCTTTCTTATAAAAATTGGGACTTATCTGTAGTTTCAAGAGCCAATATTGGCAATTATGCATACAATAATGTGGCCTCCAGTACAGGTTATTTGAGACGTGCAACTGAAAATAATATCTTAACAAACATCCATTCAAATTATTTTAATACAGGATTTGTTAATACAACCGAACGGAATTTATTAAGTGATTTGTTTATTCAAGATGCTTCTTTCTTTAAAATTGATTATATTACGTTAGGATATACATTACCAAAAGACACGTTTAAAGATATGAGCTTAAGAGTTTACGGCTCTGCTCAAAATGTTCTAACTGTAACTGATTATGACGGGCTAGATCCTGAAATAACAGGTGGCATTGATAATAATTTTTATCCAAGACCAAGAACCTTTGTTTTTGGTGTAAATATTGATTTTTAATAAAATTTTAGAAAAATGAAAAATGAAATTTCAAAAATCCTTTTTAGTATAGCTATTACATTTTTTATAGCTTCATGTACTGATGACTTAAATCAGTCACCGATTGATCCTGATAGCTTTACAGAAGAAGATGTATTTGCAAATGTAACCGTTGCTAAAGGTGCTTTGGCAAAATTATATAGCTCTTTAGCACTTACTGGACAACAAGGACCCGCAGGTCAGCCAGATATTGCTGATATTGATGAAGGATTCTCTCAGTTTTCGAGAATGCTATTTAATCTTAATGAATTAACCACAGATCATGCTGTGGTAGGTTGGGGAGATCCTGGTTTACCAGATTTGCATGGTATGTTTTGGTCAAGCGGAAATGATTTCACCGAAGCCATGTACACCCGTTTGGCACAAGAAGTGAGTTTTGCCAATTCATTTATACAAAATGCAAGTGCATTATCAGGTGCAGAAGTGGAAACATTTATTGCTGAAGCTCGATTTTTAAGAGCTTATGCTTATTATAACCTTATCGATTTATATGGAAATGTCCCATTAACAACTGAGATTTCTACTGAGCTACCTCAGCAAAGCAATAGAACTGAAATATTTGCATTTATTGAGTCGGAGTTGTTAGAAATCCAAGATCAATTACTGCCAAGCGGTGCTAATGAATATGGTCGTGTAGATCAAGTGGCGGCTTGGGCATTATTATCTAGGTTATACCTAAATGCCGAAGTTTGGACAGGAACGCCTAGATTTGGTGAAGCTGTAACATTTTCTAGTAATGTTATGAATTCATCCTATAGTATTAACATGAATGATGCTAATGGTAACGGCACAGCTTATGACGAATTGTTCTTAGCAGATAATAATACCAATGGTGCTCAAAACGAATTTATTTTTGCTTTAAACTTTGATGGTTTGCAGTCTCAAACTTATGGCGGAACAACATTTTTAGTTCATGCATCTATTGGAGGCAATATGAACCCTGCAGATTTTGGAGTTAATGGAGGCTGGTTTGGATTACGAACTACTATAAATCTAGCTAGTAAATTTGAAGTAGATATTAATGCATCAAATAATGCTTTGGGAACACTCTCTGATTGGGGCCTTGTTGGAGATGCAACTATCAATGGCTGGAATGGTCCAGACATGGAAATGTACCAAACAGGGACTAATCAATACGCCCTTTATGCAGATTTAACAGCAGGATTTATCAAATTCCGTTTTAATGAGGATTGGGGTCAAAATTTTGGAGATACCGGAGCAGATGGATCTTTGGAACCAGGAGGTGACAATATTGCTATTGCTAGTGATGGCACTTATTTTATTACGCTAGATTTAGACAACTTAACCTATGCTATAGTTTCTGCCTCAGGTGATAAAAGAGGAATGTTCCATACAGATGGTCAAAATTTAGAAATTGAAAGTATTCCTCCTTTTAAAGAAGGTTATGCAGTCACTAAATTTAAAAATGTAGATTCTAACGGAAATGCTGGAAGTGATACCACTGGAAATTTTGTAGATTCAGATTTACCTTTAATTCGTTTAGCAGAAATATACTTAAACTATGCAGAAGCTACGCTTAGAGGTGGCGGTGGTGATTTATCATTAGCAGCAACAAAAATAAATGAATTAAGACAACGTGCTTATGGAAACACATCTGGTAATATTAGCAGCAGCGATTTAACATTAGATTTTGTTTTAGACGAAAGATCTAAAGAATTATATTGGGAAGGTCAAAGACGTACTGATTTAGTACGCTATAATTACTTTACTTCAAGTAATTTTTTATGGCCCTTTAAAGGTAATATCCCTAATGGAGCTTCAGTAGATCAGTTTAGAAATATTTATCCTTTACCTGTAAACGTATTATCCATAAATCCTAACCTTACTCAAAATCCAGGGTATTAAAAATTAAAAATCAGAAATAATGAAAAAAATAACAATCTTAGTATTATTAATTATAACTTCATTAGGATATTATTCTTGTGAAGACGACGACAACTTACAATTTATTGCCAAATCTCCTGAAGCACTTTCTTTTACTAATTCTTTTTTAGATGAATATGTTTTAACATCGGCAACTGCTGGGAATTTAGGAGAACGCTTTACATGGAATGATGCAGACTTCGATGTACCAACCGTTGTAAGCTATGACTTAGAAAAATCTATTTTAGGTGACTTTTCTGATGCTGAAGTTATAGGCACAACTACTGAAAATGAATTAGCAGTAACCATTGGAAATTTACTTAGTTATGCAACTGATTCAGGTTTAGATAATGATCCAAATTCTGAAGCACCAAATACGGGTGATGTCTATTTTAGAATTAGAGCTTACGTTGGTAACTCAGGTCCTGATACCTTTTCTCCAATACAAACACTAACCCTTGTTTTACCAGAAGATACTGGTGCTCCTGCGGCTTCAATTTCTAGTTGGGGTGTTGTAGGTTCTGGATATAATAATTGGGGAGCTTATGCCGACGGTTATTTCTACACAACAGACCAACCAAATGTTTTTGTGTCTTATGTAACTTTATTTGATGGAGAAATTAAATTTAGAGAAAATAATGACTGGGGAAATAACTTTGGTGATACCGGTGCCGATGGCACTTTAGACGCTGGTGGAGATAATATTGCAGTTACTGCTGGGAATTATAAAATCGTTATCGATTTTAATACTAACACATACACCATTGAACAATTTTCTTGGGGTGTTGTAGGTTCTGCTTTCAATGATTGGGGAGCCACACTAGATGGAAAATTTTATTATGACTATACTACCGATACATTTAAAGTTGGTATTAAATTACTTGACGGTGAAATGAAATTTAGATTTAATAATGACTGGGCATCTAACTTTGGTGATACAGGAGCAGATGGTACTTTAGATCCTGGTGGAGATAACATTGTTGTAACTGCAGGTCATTATGCTATCACTCTAGATCTTAATGCCAACACCTATACTTTAGAGCCTGCAGATCTTTGGGGAGTTGTAGGGTCAGGATATAACGATTGGGGAGCTACTCCAGACTTTACATTTACTGAAGTAAATCCAGACCTTTGGATTGCAGAAGTTGTTACACTACTTGATGGTGAAATAAAATTCCGTATCAATGATGATTGGGGTGTTAATGTAGGAGATACTGGTGCCGATGGAACTTTAGATAATGGCGGAGATAATATTGCTGTAACAGCAGGAAATGCTAGAATTTGGATTGATGTATTGAATAATACCTATACAATCAATCAATAAAAATTCTTATAACATAAAAATGAGTAAAAATAAAAGGGTTGTTTAATAATGAAACAACCCTTTTTTAAGTAACGCTATGAAAAAATTATTACTCCTCTTCTTCTATTGCATCCCATTCGTTATGCTTTCACAAGTAACTACTAATCCAGATCCAATTGAAGTAAATCTACCTGTAACTATTACTGTTGATGCTAATAGTGTTGCAACAGATTGTAATGGTTTTAGTAATCCTACCAAAATATATGCACATTTAGGAATCGGTAACGATGCTAATCCTTGGGGATTTGACGTTGTTGGCAATTGGGGTCAAGAT
>CAZQBE010000178.1:3373-5486 GCA_964591595.1 uncultured Flavobacteriaceae bacterium | reverse complement strand
TGGGATAGAAATATTTTAACAGATTCAGGAGGTTATCAAGTTTACTCACTATCAGATAATAGAAAAATAAAAGAAGAAGGCGTTAAGTTTAAAAGTCACATTGATGGGAGTTACCATGTTTTTACACCCGAAAATGTAATGGAAATTCAGCGTAGTATTGGAGCTGATATTATAATGGCTTTTGATGAATGTACACCATACCCTTGTGATTATAATTATGCAAAACGATCGATGCATATGACGCATCGTTGGTTAGATAGATGTATTAATCATTTAGATAAAACGCCTTTAAAATATGCCCATAATCAGGCCTTTTTCCCAATAGTACAAGGCAGTACTTATAAAGATTTACGGCAGCAATCGGCCGAATATATTGCAAATGCTGGTGCTGAGGGTAATGCGATAGGAGGTTTATCAGTTGGTGAACCAGCTGAAGAAATGTATGCGATGACAAATGTAGTTTGCAATATTCTTCCAGAAGACAAACCAAGATATTTAATGGGTGTTGGTACACCTATCAATATTCTAGAAAATATAGCGTTAGGAATAGATATGTTTGATTGTGTGATGCCTACCAGAAATGCAAGAAATGGAATGTTATTCACTGCTCACGGAACCATAAATATTAAGAACAAGAAATGGGAAGATGATTTTTCGGTAATTGATGAGATGGCAATTACTTTTGTAGATACTGAATATTCTAAAGCCTATTTAAAACACTTGTTCAGTGTAAATGAACTTTTAGGAAAACAAATTGCAACCATACATAATTTAGGATTTTATTTATGGTTGGTTAGAGAAGCCAGAAAGCATATATTAGCAGGAGATTTTAGAGAATGGAAGGATAAAATGGTAAAACAGATGGATAAGCGCTTATAAGAATATGAAAATTTTAGATTGGTACATATTAAAGCGGTATTTGTTTACATTCTTTTTAATGATACTTTTATTTATTCCAATAGGAATAACAGTGCATCTTGCTGAAAAAATTGACAAAATTTTGGCAAATAATGTGCCCTTTCCCGAAGTTACTCAGTACTTTTTAGATTTTACAATATACTTTGCAAATTTATTATTTCCACTGTTTTTATTTCTTTCGGTTATTTTCTTTACTTCTAAATTGGCAAATAATACTGAAGTTATCGCATTCTTAAGTTCAGGTGTGTCATTTTTTAGATTTTTAAGACCTTATATTATTGGCGCTACTTTAGTTGCAATTTTTGCACTTGTGCTTGGATTGTATTTAGCACCTCATGCAAGTAAAGGATTCAATCAGTTTACTTATAAATATCTTAGTGGGCACAAAAAAGATAAGGATACGAGGCAGCTATATAGGCAAATAAATGACAATGATATTATATACGTAACTAGCTTTGATAGTAAATCAAACCTTGGAAGAAATTTCACTTTAGAACATTTTGTAGATAATAAGTTAGAATATAAAATCGATGCAACAAATATTAGATATATAGATAAGGATACGACTTATAGCTTAACAAATTATTCAAAAAGAATTATAGGTAAAGATGGTGATAATTTAATTTTTGAAAGGAGAAGAGATACGTTATTTGCATTTGACCTTGAAGATTTAACCCCAGTAAGATACATTGCAGAGACTCTTAATTATGGAGAGCTTACGTCTTTTATAAAGAAAGAAGAATCTAGAGGGTCTTCAAATATAGGAAGATATAAAGTGGTGCTTTATAAAAAATGGAGCTTACCAGTTTCAGTATTTATTCTCACCATAATTGCAGTAGCTGTATCGTCTATTAAGCGTCGTGGAGGAATGGGAGTTAATTTAGCCTTTGGTATTTTTCTAGCTATGATTTATGTGTTTTTTGATAAAGTGTTTGGTGTTATGGCTGAGCAATCTAACTTTTCTCCTGCAGTTGCTGTTTGGTTTCCCAATATCATTTTCGGTATTTTAGCGATATATTTATTATATAATGCTAAGCGATAAATTAAAGAACTATTTACATCTTCATTTACTAGTATTTATTGCAGGATTTACTGCTATTCTGGGTGAACTCATTTCAATTAGCGCAACTTCTTTGGTTTGGTATAGAATGATAATTGCTGCTGCTTTAATGATTGGTTATATAAGGTTTAGAAA
>CAZQBE010000178.1:0-3363 GCA_964591595.1 uncultured Flavobacteriaceae bacterium | reverse complement strand
TTGCATTAAATTTTCAATTGCAGGAGTTTTCATTGCCATACATTGGATTACTTTTTTTGAATCTATAAAACAATCTAATATATCTATAGCCTTAGCTATGTTTTCTACTGGAGCATTTTTTGCTTCGCTTATAGAACCTTTGTTTTTTAAACGAAGAGTGATTTGGTACGAAATACTATTTGGGTTACTAGTTATTCTTGGAGTTTGGATAATTACTCAAACAGAAATTAAATATATCAATGGTATTATTTTAGGAATTATATCAGCATTGTTTTCAACGATTTTTGCTGTTATTAATGGTAAATTTGTTAAACGTTATAGTGCCTCAGTAATTTCATTTTATGAATTTTTGAGTGGGTTTTTTTTAATTTCAGTTTTTATAACACTTTTTGGCGACGGATTTGATACTTCTTTTTTTACCCTGAGTTTTGAAGACTGGAAATATTTAATAATTCTGGGATCTATTTGTACTGCTTATACATTTATAGCAGCTGTAAATATAATGAAACATTTAAGTCCTTATACTGTAGTATTAACCTACAATATTGAACCTATCTATGGGATAGCTATGGCTATTATTTTATTTCCAGAAAAAGAAAGAATGAGCTCAGAATTTTATTTAGGAGCTGTTATAATTATAGGAACAGTAATCCTTAACGGAATACTTAAAAATTCAACTAGACTAAAAAGAAATAGCTCATCATAAGTTAAGACAATTAAAGTTTTTATATTTACTCAAATTCATAACTATTTGATAAATAGGATTTCGTGAAATCAATATTTTATTTCGTTTTATTTCTAATTTTTAAACAAAATAAAATATGTAATTTTGTAGGCTAACTAATAAATCTAAAATTTCTATGGAATATTTAGAATTTGAACTTCCTATAAAAGAGTTGGAGGAACAACTTGAAAAATGTCAACTTATTGGAAAAGAAAGCGATATTGATGTTACTGAAACCTGCCAGCAAATTGAGAGTAAATTAGCTGAAGCAAAAAAAGATATTTATAAAAACCTTACCGCTTGGCAACGTGTACAAATGTCACGCCATCCAAACAGACCATACACATTAGATTATATTAACGCAATTTTTGGCGATTCCTATTTAGAGCTTCATGGCGATCGTAATTTTAAAGACGACAAAGCCATGATAGGCGGTTTAGGTAAAATTGGCGATCAAAGTTATATGTTTATTGGTCAACAAAAAGGATATAATACAAAAACAAGGCAGTATCGTAATTTTGGAATGTCGAATCCTGAAGGATATAGAAAGGCATTGCGTTTAATGAAAACTGCCGAAAAATTTGGCATTCCAGTGGTTACTCTTATTGACACACCAGGAGCTTATCCAGGTTTAGAAGCAGAAGAACGCGGACAAGGAGAAGCTATTGCAAGGAATATTTTAGAGATGACACGTTTAAAAGTACCAATATTTACTATTATTATTGGTGAAGGTGCATCTGGAGGAGCTTTAGGTATTGGCGTTGGCGATAAAGTATTAATGTTAGAAAACACGTGGTATTCTGTTATTTCTCCCGAATCATGTTCTTCTATTTTATGGAGAAGCTGGGAATATAAAGAACAAGCAGCTGATGCTTTAAAGCTTACCGCAAAGGATATGAAACGAATGAAATTGGTTGATGAAATTATTAAGGAACCTTTAGGTGGCGCTCATAAGGATAGAGAAAAAATATTTACAACAGTACGTGATGCCATTGCTAAGTCTTATAATGAATTTAAAAACTTATCACCAAAAGAGTTGGTTAAAAAGCGTATGGATAAGTACTCGCAAATGGGAGTGTATAAAGACTAATCCCTTATGAATCATGTCATAAAAAAATCTAAAGCTATGTGCTTCAGTTTTTTTTACCCTTGTTAACAATATTTTTGACTTATTAACAGTTAAATTGTTGACTTATAGTTAACAATGAAATATCTTATATTTCAATATACCATAACATTTTAGTTACATTCGCTGTCATGAAACAACCTAACCAATTACAAGGTTTTAAAGTAGATAAAAGCACTTTAATAAGCTTGGAAAAAGGCAAAATCCCTCCACAAGCCATTGATTTGGAAGAAGTTGTACTGGGAGCAATGATGATTGACAAAAAAGGTGTTGATGAAGTTATCGATATTTTAAGTTGTGATGCCTTTTATAAAGAAACTCACCAATATATTTTCGAAGCGATTTTAAAATTATTTGAAAACAGTGAACCTATTGATTTATTAACAGTTTCAAGTCAACTAAAAAAGGATAGTAGGTTAGAAATGGTTGGTGGTGATTTTTACCTAATTTCTTTAACTCAAAAAGTATCTTCATCAGCACATATAGAGTTTCACGCTCGCATTATTTTACAGAAATTTATTCAGCGTAGTTTAATTAAAATTTCAAATGAGATTATTGAAGATTCTTACGATGAAACAAAAGATGTTTTTGATTTATTAGATAAAGCAGAATCTAAGTTATATGAAGTTACTCAAGGAAACATTAAAAAATCTTCTGAAACAGCACAAGATCTTGTAATACAAGCCAAGAAAAAAATTGAAGAGATTTCTAATAAAGAAGGATTAAGTGGTATTCCTTCTGGATTTGACAAGTTAGATAAACTTACTTCTGGTTGGCAAGAGAGCGATTTAATTATTGTTGCCGCACGTCCTGGTATGGGTAAAACGGCTTTAACACTATCTATGGCAAGAAATATTGCTGTAAACCATAATATTCCTGTTGCATTTTTCTCTTTAGAAATGGCTTCGGTTCAATTAATAACACGATTAATCTCATCTGAAACTGGATTATCCTCAGAAAAATTGAGAACTGGACGCCTAGAAAAACACGAATGGGAGCAACTAAATGTAAAAGTTAGAAGTTTAGAAAAAGCACCACTTTATATTGATGATACGCCATCGCTTTCTATTTTTGATTTGCGTGCAAAGGCAAGACGTTTATCTTCTCAACATGGTATTAAGCTTATAGTTATAGATTATTTACAACTAATGACTGTTGGAGGAGGAACAAAAAGTGGTAATAGAGAGCAAGAAATTTCAATGATATCGCGTAACCTTAAAGCTTTAGCAAAGGAATTGAGTGTACCTGTAATAGCATTATCTCAATTATCTCGTGCCGTAGAAACTCGTGGTGGAAGTAAACGACCTTTACTATCTGACCTTCGTGAATCTGGTGCAATTGAGCAAGATGCAGATATTGTATCATTTATTTATAGACCAGAGTATTACAAAATTGACGAATGGGATGATGACGACCGTTCTCCAACCGAAGGTCAAGCTGAGTTTATTGTGTCTAAGCATAGAAATGGTGGTTTGGATAATATTAGATTGAAATTTATACCTCATTTAGGGAA
>CAZQBE010000177.1:0-5489 GCA_964591595.1 uncultured Flavobacteriaceae bacterium | reverse complement strand
TGATATTAAAGATTTAGTGACTGAAGGGATTTCAAAAGAATATAGTACTGTACGTGTAAATAATTTTATTAATCATTGGGCAACACAACAATTACTTATAAATGGTGCCGAAATAAATTTATCTGAAGACAAACAAGAAGAGTTTAATGATTTAGTAAAACAATACAAAAACGATTTGTTTATTAAGGCTTATTTAGAAGCTTTAGTTAAACGTAGTATTGATACTAGTGTTTCGCAAAAGGAAGCTGAAGAAGTGTATAATAGAAACCAAGAGACCTTTAAATTAAATGAAGAGCTTATTAAGTTTAGATATATTAACGTAAATGAAAATATTGCTAATCTAAAAGATATTGAAAAACGTTTTAAGCGTTTTAATACTGAAGATAAAAAAGTACTAGACTCTATTGCAATTCAGTTTAAATCGTATTCGTTAAACGATTCAATTTGGATTAGAGCCAATCAAGCCATATTAAAGATTCCAGCTATAAAAGCTACAAACAAAAAAGAACTGTTAAAAAAATCTAATTTTATACAACTCAAAGATTCATTAGGTTTATATTTGATGCAAATTAATGAGGTGTTACTTCGCAATGAAATTGCACCTATAGAATTTGTAATGCCAACAATTAAACAAATCGTGATTAATAAGCGAAAGTTGGAGTTTACAAAAGAATTAGAAAAAGACATTACCAAAGATGCAATTAAAAACAAACAATTTGAAATTTTTAACTAAGGTGAAATATATTGTATTAAGTATAATATTACTATCGTCATTTACTACAATGGCTCAAGAAATTATTAAAGAAAAAGAGACAACCAAAGAAGTAAAAAAAGCTATCGATCCATCACAACGCATAAAGTTAGATGGTGTGGCCGCAGTAGTTGGTGACTATGTGGTATTAGATTCAGATATAGATAAACAATTTGAACAAATACAAGCGGCAGGTGGTTCTATAGAAGGTATTACAAGATGCCAAATGTTTGGAAAATTATTAGAAGACAAACTATATATGCATCATTCTATTCAAGATAGTATTGAGGTTAATGATGCAGAAATTAGATCTTATGTAGATCAACAAATTAATAGTATGTCACAACAAATAGGCTCTATAGATAAATTGGTAGCCTACTACAAAAAGGGGTCTGAACAAGAATTGAGAGATGAAATGTTTGAGATTAATAAGGATGGAAAGATGGCTTCAATGATGCAGCAAAAAATTGTTGAAAACATTGAAGTAACCCCTGAAGAGGTAAGACAATTTTTTAATAGCCAATTAAAAGAGGATCCTCCAATGTTTGGCACCGAACTTAAGTTGGCGCAAATTGTTGTAATTCCTAAAACTACCGAAGAAGAAAAACAAAAAGTAATAAATAGGCTTAAGGAGTTTCGAGCTGATATTATTGATAATGATGCTAGTTTTACTACCAAAGCGGTTTTATATTCAGAAGATACGGGTTCAAAACGAACAGGAGGAAAATATACTCTAAATAGAAAGCGACCACAAATGGTAAAGGAATTTAGAGATGTTGCATTTTCCTTGCAAGAAGGAGAAATATCAGAACCTTTTGAATCTGAGTTTGGATATCATATTATTTATTTAGAGAAAATTAGAGGGCAAGAATACGACGTTCGCCATATATTATTAAAGCCAAAGCTGACTAGTGAAGCAATAAAAGAAGCCAAAGAGAAAATTGAAAATGTGCGTAAAAAAATTGTTGCTGGAGAGTTAACTTTTGCTGAAGCTGCCTTAGAGGTGAGTGATGAAAAAGAGACCAAGTTTGAAGGTGGGCAGTTGCGTAACCCACAAACACAAGATTTTGTATTTCCACTAACTAAAATAGATCCTGAATTATATGGCCAAGTACAAAATCTTAAAAATAATGAGGTGAGTGCTGTTTTACAAGAGAGCGATAGGGTTAACCAAGTAAAATTTAAACTTATTACAGTAACGGATAGAATTGATGAGCATGAAGCTAATTTTGCCAAAGATTATTTAAAAATTAAGGAATTAACATTGCAAGACAAGCAGTTAAAAGCCATAGCAAAATGGCAGGAAGAGAAAATAATGGAAACATTTATTAAGATAAATGGAGAACATAGAGATTGTGATTTTAATGCAAATTGGTTAAAAAAGGAAAAATAAAATATGTCTGACGTTGCAGCTGTTGAACATTTTGTTTCAAAATATAAGGAATTAAAAATAGAAATTGCCAAAATTATTGTTGGGCAAGATAATGTTGTTAATCAAATCTTGATTTCAGTATTTTCTGGAGGGCATTCTCTTTTAATTGGTGTTCCAGGTTTAGCAAAAACACTAATGGTCAATACTATAGCACAAGCTTTAGGTTTAGACTTTAAGCGTATTCAGTTTACTCCTGATTTAATGCCGAGCGATATTTTAGGCAGTGAAATTTTAGATGAAGACAGGCATTTTAAATTTATTAAAGGACCAGTTTTTGCTAATATTATTTTGGCTGATGAGATTAATAGAACACCTCCTAAAACTCAAGCAGCGTTACTTGAAGCGATGCAAGAGCGTGCTGTAACCATTGCAGGACACCATTATAAATTAGAATTACCTTATTTTGTTTTAGCGACTCAAAACCCCATTGAGCAAGAAGGAACTTATCCTTTGCCTGAAGCGCAATTAGACCGTTTTATGTTTGCTATAAATTTAGATTATCCATCATTTAATGAAGAAGTTGAAGTTGTAAAAACTACAACTACAGACAAAGAAGTTAAGATTAACTCTTTATTTACAGCGCAAGAGATTATAGATTTTCAACATGTAATACGTCGTATTCCTGTTGCAGATAATGTTATTGAATATGCTGTGAACTTGGTTTCAAAAACTAGACCTGATAACAATTCGGCGACCGATTTAGTAAAACAATATATAGATTGGGGCGCTGGACCAAGAGCATCTCAAAATTTAATATTAGCAGCTAAAACGCATGCGGCAATTCAAGGGAAATTTTCTCCTGATATTGAGAATGTACAAGCTGTAGCAAATAGTATTCTTCGACATAGAATTATTAAAAACTACAAAGCAGAGGCAGAAGGTGTTACTGAAGAGCAAATTATAAAGAATCTGTTTTAATTACAGTTTTTCTAATTTGTGCCTACCTTATCTTTATTAATTTATTATTTTTTTAATACTAAAATTATTGATTTAATAAAATAATCATACCAAACAGCTATTTTATTGCTATATATTTACTTTTTATTCAATTTTGTTGTATATTTTTTAAAAGATATTAAATTTCATTAATTTTGCAACACTTTAATACAGTAAAATAATTTAAAACATAAGCATATGGCATTTGATATTGATATGGTAAAAAAGGTTTACGAACAAATTACTGAACGTGTTGATAAAGCACGTGAAGTTGTTGGAAAACCATTAACACTATCTGAAAAGATATTATATTCTCATCTTTGGGATGGAACTCCTGCCAATGCCTTTGTAAGAGGAAAAGATTATGTAGATTTTGCTCCAGACCGTATCGCATGTCAAGATGCAACAGCACAAATGGCATTACTGCAATTTATGCAAGCAGGAAATAAAAAAGTAGCAGTACCGACTACAGTACATTGCGATCATTTAATTCAAGCAAAGCAAGGTGCTGTAAAAGATTTAAAGGTTGCTAATAATGTCAGTAGTGAGGTTTTTGATTTTTTAGGGTCGGTATCAAATAAATACGGTATTGGTTTCTGGAAACCGGGAGCTGGAATTATTCACCAAGTCGTATTAGAAAATTATGCATTTCCAGGAGGAATGATGATAGGTACCGATTCACATACCGTAAATGCTGGAGGATTAGGAATGGTGGCTATTGGTGTAGGAGGTGCAGATGCTGTAGACGTTATGGCGGGAATGGCTTGGGAATTAAAGTTTCCTAAGCTTATTGGTGTTAAATTAACTGGAAAATTAAACGGATGGACATCTGCAAAAGATGTGATTCTTAAAGTAGCTGGAATTCTTACAGTAAAAGGTGGTACAGGTGCTATTGTAGAATATTTTGGAGAAGGTGCTAAAAATTTATCATGTACAGGAAAGGGCACCATTTGTAACATGGGAGCCGAAATAGGAGCAACCACATCAACCTTTGGTTACGATGATTCAATGGAACGTTATTTGCGAGCTACTGATAGATCTGATATTGCTGATGCAGCAAATAAAGTTAAAACGTATTTAACGGGTGATGATGAAGTGTATGCCAATCCTGAGCAGTATTTTGATCGAGTAATAGAAATTGATTTAAATAAACTTCGCCCACATCTTAATGGCCCTTTTACACCAGATTTGGCAACTCCTATTGGAGAACTTGGAGCAAAGGCAAAAAAAAATGGTTGGCCAATTAAAGTAGAATGGGGACTTATCGGTTCTTGTACAAACTCTTCATATGAAGACCTAACACGAGCAGCTTCAATTGCTAAACAAGCAGTTGATAAAAAGATAAAAGCAAAGGCAGATTTTGGTATTAATCCTGGCTCTGAACAAATTCGTTTTACAGCAGAACGGGATGGTATTTTAGAGATTTTCGAAAATTTAGACGCTACTATATTTACAAATGCTTGCGGACCTTGTATAGGACAATGGGACAGAAGCGATTTAAAAGGCGATGAAAAGAATACCATAGTACATTCCTTCAATAGAAATTTTTCTAAACGTGCTGATGGAAATCCAAACACACATGCATTTGTAGGTTCGCCAGAAATGGTTGCTGCAATAACAATTTCTGGACGTTTAGATTTTGATCCAATGAACGATATTTTAATTAATGAAGATGGAGAGGAAATAAAATTAGTAGAACCAAAAGGTATAGAATTACCACCAGATGGGTTTGCTGTAGATGATGCTGGTTATATAGATCCAGTTTCAGACGGAAGTGGTGTAAATATTTCAGTAAGGCCAACTTCTGAACGTTTACAGTTGTTAACACCTTTTGAACCTATTGGAGATAAAATTATAGGCGCTAAATTATTAATTAAAGCTTTTGGAAAATGTACAACAGATCACATTTCAATGGCTGGACCTTGGTTGCGTTATCGAGGGCATTTAGACAATATTGCAAATAATACTCTTATTGGCGCTATAAATGCTTTTAATAAAAAAACCAACTTTGTTAAAAACCAATTAACAGGAGAGTATGGTGGCGTTCCTGATACACAGCGTGCATACAAAGCCAAAGGAATTAAAACTATTGTAGTTGGTGATCATAACTATGGTGAAGGATCGTCAAGAGAGCATGCCGCAATGCAACCGCGTCATTTAGGTGTAGTAGCAGTAATTGTAAAATCGTTTGCGCGTATTCATGAAACAAACCTTAAAAAACAAGGAATGTTAGGGCTTACCTTTTCTAATGGATTAGATTATGATTTAATAAAAGAAAATGATACTTTTAACTTTATAGATCTGTCTGATTTCTCTAAAAACAAAGAATTAACCTTAGAAATAGTTCATATTGATGGCAGTATAGATACT
>CAZQBE010000176.1:0-5518 GCA_964591595.1 uncultured Flavobacteriaceae bacterium | reverse complement strand
GTTAATAATCCAAATTTAATTCCACAAATTTTAGATATCTTATTTAATGTAGATGACAAGCAGTCTTGTCGTGCTGCATGGTTATTAGAATTTGTTGCGCGTGAAAATTTAGATACTATTCTACCTTTTTTAGATAGAATTACAACACAAATGAACACTGTATATTTTGATTCTGCTGTACGCCCTATGGCAAAAATTTGTGAAATTATAGTTGAAGCTTACTACCACAAGTTCACTAATCATACCAAAGAATATTTAAAACCCATACATAAAGAACGCATTATTGAAGCGTGCTTTGATTGGATGATTACAAGGCAAAAAGTTGCTGTAAAAGTATTTTCTATGAATACATTGTTTTTACTAGGCAAAGAATTTGATTGGGTACATCCAGAATTAATATTAATTTTAGAACGCGATTTTAATTCGAAAAGCGCTGCATTTAAAGCTAGAGCAAGGCGTATTCTTAAAAAGACAAAATAAATACGGATTAGATACTTTAAAGGATTTTAAAATCGCAAATCAAAAAATCGTAAATCGTAAATCAAATACTTATCTTTGCATCTTTAAAAAACAACACAACATATGTCCTTTTCAACACTTAATGCGATTTCTCCAATTGATGGTCGTTATAGAAGTAAGACTAAATCTTTAGCTTTATATTTTTCGGAAGAAGCATTAATTAAATATCGAGTGCTTGTTGAAATAGAATATTTTATCGCCTTATGCGAAATTCCTTTGCCACAACTTTTAAATTTTGATACTAAAAAATTTGAAAGCTTAAGAGCTATTTATAATAATTTTTCAACGGAAGACACCATAGCAATTAAAGAGATTGAAAGTGTTACAAATCATGATGTAAAAGCGGTTGAGTATTTTATTAAAGAACAATTTGACAAACTAAACTTGTCTAAATATAAAGAGTTTATCCATTTTGGATTAACCTCCCAAGACATAAATAACACAGCAGTACCTTTAAGTATAAAAGGTGCCTTGAAGAATTGCTATGTCCCTGAATACAGGAGTGTATTAGAGCGTTTAAAAGAATTAGCTTTGGAATGGAAGGATATTCCTATGTTGGCTAGAACGCATGGACAACCAGCTTCACCAACGCGTTTGGGTAAAGAAATTGAGGTTTTTGTAGTACGTCTTGAAGCGCAATTTAAAGTATTAAATACTATACCTAATGCCGCAAAATTTGGAGGAGCTACAGGTAATTATAACGCGCATCATGTAGCCTATCCAGATATAGATTGGAAAGTATTTGGAACTCGTTTTGTAAACGAGAAATTAGGATTACACCATTCGTTTCCCACCACTCAAATAGAACATTATGACCACATGGCTGCTTTGTTTGATTGCTTAAAACGTATTAATACTATAATTATAGATCTAGACAGAGATATATGGACTTATGTCTCTATGGAGTATTTTAAACAGAAAATTAAAAAAGGGGAAGTAGGCAGTTCTGCAATGCCACATAAAGTAAATCCTATAGATTTTGAAAACAGTGAAGGTAATTTAGGGATTGCAAATGCTATTTTTGAACACTTATCTGCAAAACTTCCATTGTCAAGATTACAACGCGATTTAACTGATAGTACAGTACTGCGAAATATTGGTGTTCCTTTTGGTCATACCATTATAGGTTTTAAATCGACTTTAAAAGGACTTAATAAATTACTTTTAAATGAAGCCAAATTTGCTGAAGATTTAGAAAAAAATTGGGCTGTAGTTGCTGAGGCTATACAAACCATTTTACGTCGTGAAGGATACCCTAATCCATATGAAGCACTAAAAGGCTTAACAAGAACTAACGAAGCTATAACACAGCAATCCATTTCTAACTTTATTGATACACTAGAAGTTAATGATGCAATTAAAACAGAACTTAAAGTAATTACTCCAAGCAATTATACTGGCATTTAATGAGTGATAAAACAACATTATTGGCTACTGCTCTTTTAGTAGCATTTTTCTTTATAGCTGGTCTTTTAGAGCTATTAGATAATTTTATTGTGATGATGATATTGTTTTTAGGGTTTATTGGAATTCTAGTCCATATAATCCTCGTAAAATCTAAAGCTGGTAACTAAAAAAACCTGCCTCCCGATAACTATCTGGATTGACAGGTTTTTTCACATTAACATTTCAAATTTAATTGTGATTAGTAATTAAACTTGTTACTTTATTTAAAGAAATTCATAAAATCTTTAACATTATTTTCTTCAGTAGTCATAGAATCTACAACACTTCCCAATTTCATTATTTTTGCAGGCTCCATATTATCACCTAACACTCTTACTATAGCAAAACCTTTATCTTTAGCACTTCCAAACACAATAAGTTCATCTATAGAAGTATCTGTACCAATATATTTCACTATAATTTTACCATATGTTGAGTTTCCTCTGAAGAGTTCTTCGTAACGATCGTCTTTTAATATATTCTGGACTTTAATTAATTCTTCTTTATACTCAGCTTCATTATCATCGGTCAAAGTATATGCTAACATATTTAGCTTATCTACAGAATCGTATGCTTCTTTTTGATCTTTAGTTAATTCTACATTGTCCAAATTCACAAAGCTAGTAGGTATATCTACCGAAATAAAATTAGGTGTTTCCTGATTTGCCACATAATATCCTTGTAAAGTCTCTGCATATTCACAGCTCGTTAAAGCTGCGACTATGAAGAGTGACATTACACTATTTTTGATTGATTTATACATGTTGGAATTTTCCTTTTTTAGTTTTTCTTATCTCCTGCTTTTTTCAAATGTTCTCCTCCAGGAATATTCATACTGCTTGTAATTTTAGAAATCTCTCTAAGATCAATATCTCCAACAATGGAAACAATTACAGTTTCAATCTCGCGTTTTTCACCATTAATAGTAATATTTTCTCCTTTTGTTAATTCTTTTAATCCATTAACAAACATCAATAACTCTTTTACATAGTTTTCATTAGATCCTTCTCTAACATAAAATTTAACGGTTTGGTCGCCATCTTTAAAACGCATTAACTCTTCTAAGCTTGAGCTACCAATATATTTTTTTACATCTGCACTCATTTTTGCAGAGATAGCTTTATCTCCTGTGGTTAACAATTTTACGCTTTTTATTTTCTTGATAGCTTCCATCATTGCTGCTGCTTCTGGATCATCAAAATCAACATTTATAGATGCCAACATATTAAACATCTTTTGATTTATAACTCCAGATGTCACACCATCCATATCTTCGTACTTGTCAAACAGTCCTTGTCCAAAAGACATTATAGGAACCATTATAATTGCTAATATTAATACTAATTTTTTCATGTTTTCTTGTTTTAATTATTCTTTTAATTTGTTTTTAAAAATTTATTTGTTGTTTTTGAAAATTCACTGATGTAAGCAATATTATCTGCACCTTTATCAAAGTTTGAAGACACTAAATTAAGTGTGCTCATACTTTCACTACCTTGATTAAGCTTAGATGATACTAGATTAAATACTTTCATCGTTTCGTTATAAGCATATAACTCTTCATCAGATAAATCATTTATTGATTTAGAATTACCTACTTGTGTATAAATCCCAAACATAAGAACTGCAATTGCTGCAACCGAAATCCATTTGTACAAAGTATTTGTCTTTCTAGGGTTTAATGGAACGTCTTTAGTAAATTGTTCTTCGTGGGTTTGCAAAAAATACTGAAACATAGATTTATATACTTCCAAATGTGGCGCTACAGTTTCTTGCGAAAAATAGTTTTTTAACTGCTGCTCTTCTTGTAAAGTAGTTTCTCCTCTATCGTACTTTTCTATTAATTTCTCTATGCTATTTAATACCATAACTATGCGTTTTAGTTAATTTTTCTCTTAATGTTTTCCTTCCTCTTGATAAGGCTACTCTAATGGCTGTCTCGTTCATGTCTAACATTTTCGAAATTTCATTAAAGTCGTATTGTTCTATATCTCTAAGTTGTAATATTATTTTTTGTTGCTCTGGTAATTCTTCCATTATTTTCGAAACCCAGTCTAAACTATCATTCAGTTCAACTTGTTTCTGTAGAGACACATTTTTATCTTGATAATTACTGTGCACTATTTTTAAATTCTGTGCATGTTTCGATTTTAATTTATCAAGACAAAAATTCTTTGTCATCGTCATTGAGAATGCTTCGACATTTTTATAGTCTTCCATCTTTGTTTTGTTATTCCACAATTTCATCAAAATCTCCTGCGTAGCATCTTCAGCTTCTTCTTGCGAAACTAGCAATCGTTTTGCCAAACGAAATACTTTATCTTTAAAAGGCATTACAATGTTTAAAAACTCAGCCTGTGTCATTTTCAATTTATGGTTAATTAATAGCTTTATTATTGCTATTTGATATTACGACGATGTAATATCTATTTTGTTACATCTATATAATAATTATTTTTATTTTACAATATTGTAAGTAACTTTAGAGTTTAAAAAAAGAAAATAAAAATGAAAGCTATGAAATTTAAATTAAATGTCTTTATTGCATTTATACTACTAGGACTTACCTATAGTTGTTTTAATGATGGTGATGATAGCACTGTTTCTGCTAATGAAATAAATGACTTTGTATGGAAAGGCATGAATGCAGTTTATCTCTACAAAGATAATATTCCAAACCTAGCGAACGATAGATTTTCGAGCAACGGAGAATATGCTGATTACTTAAACTCATTTTCTACACCTGAAGAATTATTTGAAAGCCTGATTTATCTTAGAGAGACTGTTGATAGGTTTAGTTGGATAGTAGACGATTATATTGCCTTAGAACAGTTATTTAGTGGTGTAACTACAAGTAATGGTATGGAGTTTGGTTTATTTTTTGCCCCAAATAGTACTACTGAAGTTTTTGGAGTTGTACGGTTAGTTCTTCCAAATAGTGAAGCTGACAATAACAATCTGAAGCGCGGCGATATATTTTATGCTATTGACGGGACACCGCTTACAGAAAGTAATTTTTCTAATCTTCTAAATCAAGACTCTTACACCATAAATCTTGGAACGTTTAATGATAATGGGACTCCAACAGATACTACTGACGACACTATAGATCCTGGAACCGAAAGTGTTACACTCAATAAAGTACCATATACTGAAAACCCTGTATTTAAGACAAACATTTTTACTGTTGATGGTGAGAATGTTGGTTATTTAATGTACAACGGTTTTACTTCAAATTTTGATAATCAACTTAATGCTGCCTTTGGTGATTTTGCGAATAACAATGTTCAGCATTTGGTTTTAGATTTAAGATATAATCCTGGAGGATCTGTAAATACAGCATCATTATTAGGAAGTATGATTACTGGTCAATTTAATGGACAGGTATTTGCTAAACTTCAATATAATAGTGATTTGCAATCTAATAACTCGGTATTTAATTTTACTAATAGTGTAAATAGCAGTCCTCTTAACAGCTTAAATCTTAGCAAAGTATATGTTCTAACCTCAGGAAGGTCAGCTTCTGCTAGCGAAATGGTAATTAATAGTTTAA
>CAZQBE010000175.1:0-5525 GCA_964591595.1 uncultured Flavobacteriaceae bacterium | reverse complement strand
TTGCCTAAACATCTAGATGAAAAAGTAGCAAAATTACACTTAGCTAAAATTGGTGTTGAACTTACAGAGCTCAGAGAAGATCAGGCCGATTATATTGGTGTAAAGGTTGAAGGCCCTTTTAAACCTGAATACTACAGATACTAAGAATTTCTGTGTAAGCAGGAATCTCAAACTCCAAAAAATAAATACTAAATCCCAAGCGTATATTATGTTTGGGATTTTATTTTTTCTCTTGTGCTGCAAAATAAACTTTGCTTCACAAGAGGCAACTTCAAATAATTAAAAAAACCTCAACTGTTTCCAGTTAAGGTTTTAATTTATCCTAAAAATCAAATTTCTTAAGCCTCGAAAGGTACTATAGAAACATATGATTTGTTATTTTTCTTTTTAGTGAATTTTACAACACCATCTACTTTAGCATGTAAAGTATGATCTTTCCCAGCATATACATTCTCACCAGGATTATGTGCTGTTCCTCTTTGTCTAACGATAATGTTTCCAGCTATTGCAGCTTGTCCACCAAAAATCTTTACACCTAAGCGTTTCGATTCTGATTCTCTACCATTTTTCGAACTTCCGACTCCTTTTTTATGTGCCATTTTATTTCGATTTTATATGTTATAATTAACTTAAAGCAGCAATTAAATCGGCTTTCTTCATTGAAGAAATTCCTGTAACTCCTTTTACTTTAGCCATCTCTTTTAATTGAGCAACAGTCATTTTGCTTAAATCTTGAGTAGCGGTTTCTTTTTTAGCTACTGGTTTTGTTTTAGCTTTTGCTTTAGGTGTTGCTTTTTTTGTCTCAACTTTAGGAGCAGCAGCCTTTGGCGCAGCTGTTTTAGTTGCTTTAGCTGGAGCCGCTTTTTTAGCTCCTGCACTTACGTTTTTGGTTGCTTTCTTTGCTCTTTCGCTTTCAGCTTTGGTCGCTTTTTTTGCTCCCGAAGCAACAATGCTTTCAATTTGAATTTCAGTTAAAGATTGTCTGTGTCCATTTTTAACACGGTAACCTTTACGTCTTTTCTTTTTGAAAACGATTACTTTATCACCTTTAAGGTGCTTTAAGACTTTTGCACTTACTTGTGCTCCGCCTATAGCTGGGGCGCCTACAGTTACTTTGTCTCCATCACTTAACAAAAGAACGTTGTCGAAAGCTACTTGCTTTCCTTCTTCAGTTTGCAAACGGTGAACAAAGACTTTCTGGTCTTTTACAACTTTAAATTGTTGCCCTGCTATCTCTACAATTGCGTACATAGCGTAACGTTTTATTAATTAATTTGTTCAAAAAATGAGTGCAAATATACTGCTTATTAATTAATCTACAAACGTTTTTTGCTTTTAAAACATATTGCGACTGCTTTTAAATAATTGCATAAAAGTAAGAGTTAAAATTACCGTCGTTGCAAAACCCATAATTGCAACTGCAAATGTAACTATTCCAGTATTTATATGATACTCTCCGCCAAAAATTTCAAGTAGTTTATCGAGAAAATTTAAATCGATTTCCGAAATATAAAAAGCAAAAAATACAGTAAAAATAACGGTTGCTACAAAACCTGTAACAATCCCCACTATAAAACCAGAAGTATAAGTAAATTTATCACCTTGTTGTAATTTATAAACTTTTATAGCCTCATAAATTCCAAAACCTGTAATAATACTATTAAAGAGACTATATAGTGGAGACGTATGCAATTTAAAGAGCGATAGTATTAAAAAAAATGCAATTAAAGACCCACTAATTGCTATTCCGAAACGAACAGGTAATGTTACTTTTTTCATAACCACTATGCTTAAAAAATTATACTCCTTTAAATTTCGGAAAAAAAAGGAAGCTTTCCTATAAATCAGTATTTTTTTATTTATTTCAAGTCGTTACAATTCTCATTTCTTACTTTTGTAACGCTGTAACATTTCTGTAATGTTGTAGGCCTATATTTAATTAAATAATCAAATATAAAACATATGAAAAAATGCTTGTTTTTTTTAACTGCTTTTGTTTTAGCTGGTTTTACGGTTTCTGCTCAAGAGGTTAAATTTGAAGAATACGATTTAGATAACGGTATGCACGTTATTTTACATCAAGACAATTCTGCACCTGTCGTTACTACATCTGTAATGTATCATGTAGGTGCAAAAGATGAAAACCCAGAACGAACCGGTTTTGCTCACTTTTTTGAACACCTATTGTTTGAAGGTACAAAAAATATTGACCGCGGCGAATGGTTTACAATTGTAAGCTCAAATGGTGGAAGTAATAACGCGAACACAACTGATGACAGAACCTATTATTATGAAGTATTTCCTTCTAATAATGTAGAACTTGGCTTGTGGATGGAGTCTGAACGCTTATTGCATCCTATTATTAATCAAATTGGTGTAGACACCCAAAATGAAGTTGTTAAAGAAGAAAAACGTCTTCGAGTAGATAATGCGCCTTATGGTCATTTTTTAGAATATGTTAAACAAGAAATGTTTAAGAAACATCCTTACAAAGGTACGACTATAGGCAAAATGTCACATCTTGATGCTGCTACACTTGAAGAATTTCAAGCCTTTAATAAAAAATTCTATGTCCCTAATAATGCTGTGTTAGTAGTTGCTGGAGATATTAATGTACCAAGCGTAAAAAAAATGATTCAAGATTATTTTGGAACTATACCAAAAGGTAAAGATATTGTTAGAAACCTTCCCAAAGAAAATCCTATTACTGAAGCTATATCTGCAAAAGGATACGATGCCAATATTCAAATCCCTGCTGTAGTGGCAGCATATAGAACACCTTCATTTAAAGATAGAGATTCTTATGTGTTAAATATGATCTCAAATTATTTAAGTAGTGGTAAAAGCTCTAAATTATATAAAAAAATCGTTGATGAAAAGAAGATGGCTTTACAAGTAGGCGCTTTTAATGTCAGCCAAGAAGATTATGGATTATATTTACTATTCGGGCTACCATTAGGAGATGTAAAGCTAAATGATATCATTTCTGAAATTGATGAAGAAATAGTGAAATTGCAAAACGAACTCATTTCAGAAAAAGACTATCAAAAACTTCAAAACAAATTTGAAAATCAATTTGTAAACTCTAATTCAAGCATTTCTGGGATTGCAAATTCTTTGGCTAGATACTACATGCTTTATGGAGACACTAATTTAATTAATAATGAAATTGACATTTACAAATCTATCACCAGAGAAGACATTCAAGAAGTAGCAAAAAAATATTTAAATTCTAATCAACGCTTAATTTTAGAATATTTACCTAAAAAAGACGATCAATAAAAAGACATTATATATGAAAGCTAAAATATCAATATTAATTACATTGTTTTTATTATCAGTTGGCGTACATTCTCAAGTTGATAGATCTAAACAACCTAAACCAGGACCAGCTCCTACAATTCAGTTACAAACTCCCGTTGAATTTACATTAAATAATGGGTTAAAAGTAATGGTTATTGAAAACCATAAATTACCACGCGTATCCTTTAATTTAACCATTGACAATGTCCCAACCATTGAAGGCAAAAAGAAAGGTGTTTCAGATTTACTTGGGGCAATGCTTGGTAACGGAACAACTACAATTCCCAAAGATGATTTTAATGAAGAAGTAGATTTTCTAGGTGCTAATTTAAGTTTCTTTTCTTCTGGTGGATTTGCAAGTGGTTTATCAAAGTATTCTGAACGCATATTAGAATTAATGGCAGATGCAACCCTACATCCGTTATTTGATGAAGAAGAATTTAATAAAGAAAAAGATAAGCAAATAGAAGGTCAAAAAGCTGGTGAAAAAAGTGTTGATGTTGTTGCTGGTCGTGTTGCACTAGCCTTAGCTTACGGCACACATCATCCTTATGGAGAATATGTTAATGAAGCATCCCTCAATGCTGTTTCTTTTGACGATGTACAAAAATATTTTCGAGATTTTTTTAACCCCGGAAATGCTTATTTAGTTGTTATTGGAGATGTAGACGTTGCAACTATAAAAACCCAAATTGAAAATACCTTTGGTCTCTGGATAAAAGGCACAAGCCTTAATCTCGAGGTACCAAAAGTAAGCCCAAATGTACAATACACACAAATTAATTTTGTGGATATGCCAAACGCCGTACAATCTAATATTTCTCTTACAAATAATGTGACATTAAAAATGAATGATCCAGACTATCATGCCGTTTTAATTGCAAATAAAATATTAGGTGGTGGCTTTAATAGTTACTTGAATATGAATTTACGTGAAGCACATGGTTATACTTATGGTGCACGTTCAAGTATAGGCACAAGTAGATATAATGCGTCTCGATTTACTGCAGGTGCTGCTGTTAGAAATGCCGTAACGGACAGTTCGGTAGTAGAAACTATAAAAGAAATTAAGCGTATTAAAAATGATACCGTTACTAGTGAGGAGCTAGCTAATGCAAAAGCTAAATATGTTGGCGATTTTGTATTAGCCCTTGAACGTCCTCAGACTATTGCACGTTATGCATTGAATATTAAATTAAATAATTTACCTGAAGATTTCTATGCCACATATCTTGAGAAGATTAACGCTGTTACTAAAGAAGACGTAAAACGTGTTGCAAATAAATACTTTAAAGTTGAAAATGCGCGCATAATAGTAGTTGGTAAAGGGAGTGATGTTATTGCTAATCTTGAAAAAACTGGAATCCCAATCAAATATTTTGACACTTATGCGAATCCTGTTGAAAAACCAGAATTTTCTAAACCTATCCCTGAGGGTGTATCAGCCCAGTCTGTTCTTAATAGTTATATAAAAGCCATTGGCGGAAAAGACAAGGCTCTGACAGTTAAAACGGTTCACGCAACTGCCAATGTAAAAATTGAAGGTGTGCCTTTAACCTTATCTGCTGAAATGAAAAAAATGGTGCCTAATAAAGAATCTATGGAAATGTCGGCTGAAGGTATGGGTGTGTTAATGAAGCAAAAATTTAATGGTGAAACAGGGTTTGGAGAACAACGTGGTACAAAAACGCCGCTAACTGACGCTGAAATTGCAGAACGTAGTGCTGATTATGTGATTTTTCCTGAATTGCATTATGACGCCTCTAATATTTTGTTAGTTTCTATGACAACTATTAATGGGAAAGATGTTTTTAAATTAAAAGTTATTAAAGGCGAAAAAACATCTTTTAGATACTACTATGCTGAAACTGGATTGTTAGCGCGTTCTGAATCTCAATCTGAAATCCAAGGGCAAAATGTAACTACAGTAGTTAACTACGATGGTTATTCTCCAGTTGATGGTATTCAGTTTCCATATATTCAGAGTGTTAAATCTGGTCCTCAAATCATTTCATTAAACATCACCAATGTGATTATTAATAAAGGCGTAAGTGATGAAGATTTTAATTAATTTTAAATAAAAATACTATTTATCGAACCCAGAGTTTCGGCTTTGGGTTTTTTATTTTCTCCTATTTGCAAAATAAACCCCAATTAAAATAAGAATAGTTGCCAAAGCTTGCAAAAGGCTAAACCCTTCGCCATCTAAAACACCCCAAACT